>CALXSZ010000020.1 GCA_944391275.1 uncultured Syntrophomonadaceae bacterium | reverse complement strand
CAATCAATATTTAGGCGGCGATACTTCTTTGGCTTGTTCGTTGGAATCTTCGGCAAAAGTGGATGCGGAAGTCATTGAATTGGTAAAGAAAGCGCATGATTTAGCCGCGAAAATTCTAAATGAAAATATAGGGCAACTCCATGCAGTTGCGCAATATTTGTTGGAAAAAGAAACCTTAACCGGAGAAGAATTTATGGAAATATTAACCCAACAAGAAAAGCAGGAGACGTCTCAACCGAAAGAGACTTCATCCCAATAATCGAAGCGTAAAAACAGGAAATTCGTGAAAAACGATTTCCTGTTTTTTTAAAAGATTTTCTTCAAAAATCTTTTAAAAATGGAATACACGTTCATTTTATTTATAGTAATTCTTGAATTCAGGCTGATCCGTGGACGTTTATGACGTCCGCATGAGTTTCAGCATATCTTTAGGGATGGGAGCTTGGACTTGAAGGCATTCCTGCGTGATCGGATGACGAAGACGTAGAGCATAGGAATGAAGTGCAGGCCGGGCAATAAGATCCGGTTCTTCTTTCCCGTATAACCAATCCCCGACCAGTGGAAAACCGATAGAAGCCAGGTGGAGACGAATTTGGTGCGTGCGTCCGGTCTGGGGGAGGAGCTTTAGCAAAGTAAAATCTCCAGACGTTTGTAACGCCGTATAAAACGTTCGAGCGGGTTTGCCATCCGGGGCAATCTGACGTCGAACAATGGAATCAGGCGCTCGTCCGATTGGAGATTCAATCATTCCTTCCGGCGGGGAAATATTTCCACGTACAATACCACGATATTCCCGATAGAAATTTGGTGTATGGAAAGCCATGCGCAGTTGATCATGCACATAACTGTTTTTAGCAATTACCATTGCTCCTGAGGTTCCGCGATCCAGGCGATTAACCGGATGAAAAACTTGATCGGGACCGAAGGCAAAAGCGAATGCGTTCGCGAGCGTTGGACCTTTTTCTTTTGTGGTTACGCCATGAACGGCTAATCCAGCCGGTTTGTTAAGAATCAGCAGGTCAAGGTCTTCCCAAAGAATGTCGAGGGGAATCGGGATCGGCTCTACAGGGTTCGTACAAGGGAGGTCGCCAATTTCAACGGTTAAAAGATCTCCTTTTTGCACGATGTGATTGGTATGAACCCGTAGACCGTTTAGCAGGATCCCGGTTTCCCGCTGTTTAATACGGGAAATGAGTCCGTTTGCCATCTTAAACTCCTGCCGAAGAACGGCTTTGACAGTTTTTCTGGCGAGGGAAGAGGAAATATGAATGGATAATGTACGCATAGGAAAAACCCCTTTTTGAACAGGCTGCCTGCTTAGTATAGCATATTTTTAATTGATTTTTATGAAAGATCATCAAGAAGGAGTCGGAAAATCATAGCCAGATAAGGATGCTTCATGTTATACTAAAATGGATTGGATGTAGAAAAAAGCGTATGAATGAAAAAGAGAAGGAGGCAATGGACGTGAAAAAACTTTTGCTGGCAGTTTGCACCCTCATGGTGGCGGTAGGACTAGCGGGATGCGGCTTCAGTATGAGCGACGTATCCGATATTCGCGATATCATTATGGGGGAACAGGGAGATGTGCAGCAAACAACGCCGCCGGCAGTGAATGAAGAAGAAACGCCCCTGGATGATGGTACGGACGAAACGTTGCGAGAGGCAGCCGATCAATTGCAAGATGAAATTCCGGAAGAAGAAATTCAGCCACCAGAGGAAGAACCCGTTTCTTTAGCGGAGCTTTTGACGGAAGATGAAGAAATGCTTCGGGAAAATGTGAAAGAAAGATTTTTGCGGTATGTTCAGATTGATACCCCATCCGACCCGGAAAGCGAAACTTCCCCCAGCAGCGAGAATCAAATGATGCTTGCGCGGCAAATTGCAGAAGAAATGCAGGGGTTTGGCGTAACGGATGTATCGGTTGATGAATATGGTTACGTTTATGCGAGTATTCCTGCGAATATTGAAGGACAACCGGTGATTGGTCTGATTGCCCACCTGGATACGACTCCCGAAGTAAACGGCGCTTCGATACGTACCAGTGAAATAGAAAATTATGACGGATCCGATATTGCGTTGGATGCTGAGGGAAATGTTGTTTTATCGGTTTCGGAATTTCCTCAGATGAATCAATTCATTGGGCATGAAATTATCGTAACGGATGGGATGACGTTATTGGGCGGAGACGGTAAAGCAGGCGTGGCTGAAATAATGACTTTATGCGAATATCTCATGCTGCATCCCGAAATTGAACATGGACTGATTCAGATTGCGTTTACGCCGGATAAAGAAATCGGGCGTGGCGTTGATCATTTTGATTTGGTCAATTTCGGAGCGAATTTTGCTTATACGCTTGACGGAGATGTTCTGTCGAGCGGCGTACAGAGTGAAACTTTTAATGAAGCCCGTGCGCAGGTTATCATCCAGGGAGTGGATGTTTACCCCGGGAACGCCAAGGACCAAATGAAGAATGCGGCGCTCATTGCGGCGGAATTTGCGGCGATGCTGCCGCCTTTGGAAACGCCGGCCTATACGGAGGGATACGAAGGTTTTTATCATGTGGGAACGATTGAAGGCGCCGCCGAGCAAGCGACCTTGTCCATTCAGATCTGCGACTATAGTCAAGAAAATTTCGAAGCGCGCAAAACCATGATACAAACCATCGCGGATTACTTAAACGGTCGTTATGGGGCTGGAACCGTTCAAGTAGAGATGGAAGATCAAAGTTATAATATGGAAGAAATGATGGGTGAACATCAGGACGTGATTGACCGAGCCCTACAAGCCCTGCAAGCGGTTGGCTATGAAGCTGTTACGACGCCGAATCGGGGAACCACAGATGGGGCGACGCTTTCGTTCCAGGGACTTCCTTGTCCAAATTTGCCTACAGGCGTAGCAAATAAGCATGGCGTTTATGAATGTGCATCGGTGGATCAGATGACAGACGTCGTAAAACTTTTGGTTTATCTTACCAGTGTTGAAGAAACGGAATCCGTTGAGTAGAGGTCTTTATGAAAGAATAAACGGAGAAACGTATGAAATTTGGAAGGGGTTGCATTCTTTTGAAGTATGAATATACTGACTGGCTTTAGACATGAAAAATCCCATGATCATATATTCTTATTCCCGGAAGAAAATGCTATCTCTTTAAAAGTGTAAAAATAAAGTGAAATCAGCAGAACAGAAATGCATATCTGGTTCTGCTGATTTTTTAATCATTTGAAAGGTTGTATTGTTCAATGAAAGTGTTGAATAAATTTTTTCGTTGGAATAAAAAAATACTAAAAACGCTGGATCAATCCAGTCGTTAGGCGTTTACCCCTTTTTTTATGAAGACGGAATTCCCTCGTTCATAAAAGCGCGTAAAGATTCACGGATACGGATAAGTTCCGTTTTTGGATCGGCTTCAGGACAAAAGCAAAAAGCAGGACCAATCGTGATGCGGTGAACCGTTGGATCCAATCGTAAGGGGACAAAATTTAACGGAGCATCAGAGACCTTGTGCCAGAAACGGTCTAAGTGCAGAAAACCGTCATAAATTTCGCCTACTTTGGCGTTGGGATTACTATAATCCACATCAGGGAAAATTAATAGACTATCTCCCTCTTTGAGAGCGGCGATGGATTCGCGAAACGTCGTTTTCATCCGGAAGGAACCCCGATAGACAGGAATAGCGCCCATAGAGGCCATCAGGGCGCTAACGTAACCGGATATGCACCATGCCAGAAAAGCCGCTAAAAATTTGGGGAGGCCAAACCGCTGAGAAAAAGTGTAATCACGATAATGATTTTTGCAAGAAACTTTATCTGTGAATACGTGGAGAACCCACGGGCGCACGGAAAAGGGCAAATGGTACAACGTGAGCACAGGACCGGCCATATTCCAATGATGGCATACGAATACAGTGTGGCCTTCGGGGGGAGAACCGACGACGTCCCAATGTTCTATTTTGAATTGTGCGCAAAAACGGCTGAATGTAAATAGTTTACCTCGCTTCATTTTGTTTCTCCTTCCGAAAGACCCAATGCATTTGAACCTGATAGCTGCCGATCGCTAATGGGATATCAACCAGAATTTTGGCAATGACTGTGTTCAGGCCGGGGAATAAAACTTTCATACCCAATAATAATAAATAGGAACTCAGCAACTGGCACAGCCACAAAAAATAATACTTCGCCAGCGTACGCCAACTGTGGTTGCTGCCAAAAACATAACTTCGGTTCAGGGTGTAATTAAGGGACGAGGAGAACGTGCGAGCAAGTAGAGTAGACCACCAGTAACCGAGTGAATGAGGCAGAGAATCAAAAATGACCGCGCTGCATAACCAAAAACTAAAAACATCTGCCGCTGCGGATAGCACCGCCGCGATAAAATACCATTCCAATCCGGATATTAAAATCCGGAATACCCGCCAGGAATCGCGAAAAGTCCGCAAATGGGTGACGGCGTTGTTGTCATAATAAATTACTTGAATCGGCACTTCGCATAATTCAATATGTTCACGCGCGGTTCGAATGAGCATGTTCATTTCATATTCGAACCGGCTGCCGCTGATCGTACAGCACCACTCTAAGAGATTCCAAGGGATCCCTCTTAAACCCGTTTGCGTATCCTCTAGGTGGATGCCATAAAGCATGTGAAAAGCCCAGCTGGTTAGCCGGTTTCCTATTTTCGAGCGAGTCGGAACGTTGTCCAGGCGCAAGTTCCGTACACCCAATACCAGACGTTTCTTTTCTTGCTTCAAGGCCTGAGCGACGGCACAGACGTCCTTTATAGAATGTTGTCCATCTGCGTCGGCTGTGACAATACCTGCTTGATTCCATTCCTTGTGTGCCAAAATGTATGTAAAGGCCGTTTTCAGCGCTTGGCCTTTCCCAAGATTACATTCATGATGCAATACCGTACATCGATCCATTTCTTCCAGCTCGGCAAAAATAGGATCCGAAGTTGGAGGGCTTCCATCATTAACCACCAGAACTTGTACGGCTCCTTGACTTAATAGGGCAGCCGCGTATTTCGGCAGAGAAGTATCTGGCTCCAGCGCCGGAATCACCACGATCGTATGATCGAGTGCAGAGATTTGTTGTGTTGTACTCATACTCGTTCCTTCCGTTCGTTTATTCGATATTTTAACTAGGCGTTTGACGTGTTGCAAGTTCAATTGCTATAAATTTCAATATTTTCTCGTACGCATCTTTTTATTCTTCGAGGAACCCCCGGGAAGTTCTATTGTTTTCCTTCTTTTCCTTTGCTATAATAAGTATATTTCATTTGCCGATCTTTGTAAACGGAGCGTGAGTTTCATTGAAATGGAAAGAATATTGTATTTTTTGTGACACAGCTGCGGTCGAAGCTATCAGCAATGTATTTTATGATTTAGCCTGTGAAGGGGTTGTCGTAGAAGATTCCCAATATATACAAAACAATCCAGCTCTTGAAACTTGGGCGGTGAAAGTCATTCCACCGGATTTTTCCGGGAAAAAGTTTTCCGTAGTAAAAGGCTATTTTACGGAAAACCAAGAACCGTTAGAGACCTTAAAACAACGAATAAAAGATATTGAAAGCATATTTGGAATAAAATGTCTCTTATATCAGGAAGATAAGCCGGAGGAACTTTGGCAGGAGTCTTGGAAGAAATATTATCATGTTCATAAGGAAGGAAAAAGAATCGTTATTTGTCCGAGTTGGGAAACGTACACGCCCCAAGACGATGAAGTGGTTATCGAAATTGATCCGGGGATGGCTTTTGGGACCGGCGTACATCCAACGACTCGTTTTTGTTTGCAGATGTTGGAAAGATGGGGGACTGAATGCGATAACGCGCTGGACGCTGGGTGCGGTTCGGGAATATTGGCTATTGCAGCAGCGAAATTAGGCGTCCGGAAAGTCACCGCAGTGGACTTGGATGAGGTTGCCGTTCAGGTTTGCCGGCAAAATGTAGCCAAAAATCATTTGGCGGAGCAGATCCATGTGGTGGAAGGCAACGTCATTGAATACATGGAAGAGGGGCAATACGAATTAATTTTGGCCAATCTTACGGCGGATATTTTGCTTTTTCTCTTGCCGGCCCTGCAAGAGGCGCACGCTTTACAACCGGGAGGATATTTGATTATTTCGGGAATTCTGGACGTGCGTTGGCCGGAAATACGAGACCAAATAGAAGAAATGGGACTGGAAATCGTAGAAATTTTAGAGGATAGTGAATGGATTGGCGCGGCTGTTCGACAGTCTGAAGCAAATAAAGTCAAATAAACATGAAACGAAAGGAAAGCGATAATGCACCGTTTCTATTTAAAAGCGAGTTGTTTTTCTGGAGACAACGATGTTATTTGGGATCAAAAAGAAAGCCGACATATCTGCAGCGTATTGCGCTTACGCTCCAACCAACATGTTATGGCTTTTGATGGAAACGGAGCGGAGTATGATATACAACTTTGCGATGTACGTCCTGAACGAGTAACAGGGAAAATTATTTGTTGTCGGAAAGTGGATCGGGAAATTCCCGTTTATCTGGAGTTGGTTCAGAGTGTTGCAAAAGCCGATAAAATGGATTGGATTATACAAAAAAGTGTTGAAGTTGGGATTTGCGCGATCCGGCCGGTTCTAACTCAGTATACCGTTGTGAAGTTGGATTCGAAAAAGTGCGAAAGTCGACGGCAGCGTTGGGAAAGTATTGCACGGGAAACTTGTAAACAGTGCCGACGGAATCAGCTGCCGGACGTCTATCCGATTGAAATGTGGGAAGATTTTTTAAGACGGTTGGATCCGAGACGTTTGTATGTGCTTTTTTATGAAGCGGAGCCGCATTCACTGAGCCTAAGAAAACTTTTACAACGGGAGGAAGAGAGAATTCGGGCTTTCGGAATCAGTATTTTCATTGGGCCGGAAGGCGGATGGAGCGAAGCGGAAATCGAGACGGCCAGTAGGCACGGCATCCATATTGTTCGTTTAGGACCAAGAATTTTACGTACGGAAACAGCGGGATTAGTAGCGGCGTCAGCTATTTTATATGAAATGGGCGCGCTTGAATAAGAAAGAAGGAAAGACATTGCCGACGGTAGCCTTTGCCACTTTGGGATGTAAAGTGAATCAAGTAGAAACGGAACAAATAAAAGAAGATTTTTTGCAGCGAGGATATCAAGAGGTGGGTTTTCAGGAGGCTCCGGATGTTTATGTAATTAATACCTGCACAGTTACCCATGTTTCGGATCGGAAATCCCGGGCGATGATCCGGCGGGCTGCACGGAACAATCCGCAGGCTTGTATAGTGGTAACAGGTTGTTTAGCGCAAACCGACGCCGAAGAACTAGCCGCGATGGAAGGAGTCGATCTGGTCGTCGGCAATGGGGTCAAACAGAATGTGGCGGCCTTGACAGAAGCTTATATAGAAAATCCATCGACGGCGTTAAACGTTATTTGCCCGCCAATTACCCCGGATATGAAACCGCAGCGCATTTTATATCAGGCGCATCATCGACGAACCCGGGCGTTTGTTAAAATACAGGATGGTTGCGAGAGTTTTTGCACGTATTGCATCGTTCCTTATTCGCGCGGGCCGATGAGGAGTAAGCTGCCGCAGGCGGTAGTGGAAGAAATTCGCCAATTGCGGCATTTAGGGTACCGGGAGATTGTATTGACGGGTACTCATGTTGGGTATTATGGAAGGGAATTGCCTGGGTGGGATTTGTTGCGGCTTGTACAGACCATTTTAAGAGAAATTCCAGGAGATTATCGTTTGCGGCTGGGGTCGATCGAGGCGCTCGGATTCCCGATTGAATTAGCTCGATTGGCTGCGCAAGACGAGAGGCTTTGCTGCCATTTCCATATTCCGCTGCAAAGTGGCAGCGACGCGATTTTGCGTCAAATGAATCGGAGATACACCCGTGAAGAATTTCGAAAAGTAATTGAAATCATTGATCGTATGGCTCCTTTAACGGCTTTTACGTCGGACGTCATGGTGGGGTTTCCGGGGGAAACCGACGCGGATTTTAGGGAGACGCAAACGCTTTTGCAGGAGTTACCTTTTTCGGATTTACACGTTTTTAAATATTCCAAACGTCCTGGAACGCCGGCGGCGAGCCGTCAGGATCAGATTCCAGAAGCTGTTAAACAGGAACGTAGCAGTATTTTGTTAAATTTGGCGCGGGAAAAAAAACAGCAATTTTTGCAGCGATGCCAACAGCGGCCTCTGCGGATGTTAATTGAACGAAGAATCGGTGAAAATCGGTGGTTAGGGTTAACCGATCAATATATAGAAGCGCAGATTCATCTGGATAAAAACGTGCAGGGGGAATTTTTATCGGTAACATTGCCCCGTATTCAGGAAGAAATTCCGTGGGCTGTTCCTGTGTCGTATTGATTCCGCAGAATCATTTTTATCGTTTGTTCTCCTGATATTTTTCAATATAATTAAACCAAAAAAAGATCAAAGGAGTGAAAGAAATGGCCGAACAAGATTGTATATTTTGTAAAATCATCCAACACGATATTCCATCGGAAATGGTTTATGAAGATGAGTGGGTCGCTGCGTTTAAAGATTTAGCGCCAGTAGCTCCCGTGCATATTTTGATTGTTCCCAAAAAACATCTTTCAACGCTTAATGATGCAACGGAATCCGATACTTTATTATTGGGAAAAATCCAATTAGCGGCTTCTAAAATTGCCGAACGCCAAGGGGTAAAAGAAAACGGTTATCGTTTGATCCATAATTGCGGGAAAGATGCAGGGCAAGAGGTTATGCATGTGCATTACCATTTACTGGGAGGAAAAACGTTGGGATGGTCCCCCGATTGATCTTGACTAATGGGACTAATAGAGGTACAATAACATGGTATCTAAGTAGCCTGGTTGAATGAGGGGAGGGAAAAAAATGAGCGAAATTAAAGTAGGGAAAAATGAATCTCTGGACAGTGCTCTGAAAAGATTCAAGCGTACCTGCCAGCGTTCCGGGGTTATGCAGGATATTCGGAAACATGAACATTATGAGAAACCCAGCGTAAGAAGAAAGAAAAAGTCTGAAGCTGCGAGAAAAAAGAAGAAATTCTAAACGATGAAGTGGATGAAGACCGTTAGTTGTTGGTTTAAAAAGCTGGGAGCCGAATGATTTTCTGCGGCAAATATGATGATGTTTACCCAAATCAAACGGGGAATTAAGCCGGAAAGGTTGTTCTTTCCGGCTTAAAAATTTTTTCTTTTTTCTCAATTCTCTTGACGAAAATGAGTAAATATGGTATCCTTTATCAAAGTTGCGCGTTTTTGCAACCGCATGAGCCAGGCTGATTGAAAAGACAAAATTTTGTCTGCCTGTTGTTCAGCGAGTCTAAAAAATGTGGAGGTGCATGAAAGTTATGTATGCAGTAGTGGAAACCGGTGGAAAACAGTATAAAATGGCCGTTGGGGACGTATTGAAGGTAGAGAAGCTCGATGCGCAGGACGGAGAAAAAGTTGTATTAGATAAGGTTATTATGGTTGTAGACGATGAAGGAAATTTGACGTTTGGCACTGGAAAAGTGACGGCTGAGGTGATTGGACAAGGCCGCCATAAAAAGATTGTGGTGTTTAAATACAAAAGAAGAAAAAATTATCGGCGCAAACAAGGACATCGTCAAAATTATACGAAAATTAAAATAGAAGCGATTGAATCGTAAGATGAATGATTCAAATTACTTTTTTTAAGCAAAATAAAAAATGGATGGGGTTCTGTTCAGAAGGACATGCCGAATATGATGAAGAGGGATATGACATTGTTTGCGCGGCTGTTTCCGCGCTTACACAAACCATCTTGGCGGCTCTTCTAGAACAAACGGAAAAGAAAGACTGTATCAGCTGGAAGCTGCAAAAGGGTTTTTTGAGCGTTCAAATACTGGAATCCTTATCCAAAGAAGAACAAGAAAAGGCTGAAATTTTATTGAGAGCGTTGCGAACTGGATTAAAAATGATACAAGAACAGTATCCCGAATATGTTTCAGTGAAAATTAAGAGAAACGGGAGGTAAACGAATATGTTCAAGATGAACCTACAATTATTTGCACATAAAAAAGGTATGGGTAGTACCCGTAACGGACGAGATAGTGAATCGAAACGCTTAGGCGTTAAGAAATATGATGGTGAATTTGTGACAGCGGGAAATATTTTGATTCGCCAAAGGGGAACAAAGTATCATCCGGGGAAAAATGTTATGATTGGTGGAGATGATACGTTGTTTACCGTTATTGATGGACAAGTGAAATTTGAAAGAAAAGGCCGGGATAAAAAACAGGTAAGCGTATATCCGGCGGAAGAATTTGCAGCAATTATGCAAGCGAAAAAAGCGGGAGCCGCTAAATAAAATAAGCCTTTTCGATGTTGATAAAATGAAAGAAAGAGGGACTGCTGAGGGAGAATGCCTGTGCATTCTCAAAGAGAGCGGTTCCTTTTTTGTTTAGGATAAAAAAAGGATTATCACCCGATATGAAAAATCCTTTATAATGAATACAGAATATTTTAGTTTAAGCTTTTTAAGAAAATAGATGATCAAGGTGTAATTTATGTCGAAGGAGGGAGAGAATGTTTGTCGATCACAGTAAAATCTATGTAAAAGGCGGAGACGGTGGAAACGGAATTGTTGCTTTCCGACGAGAAAAATATGTTCCGCTTGGGGGACCAAATGGTGGAGATGGCGGAAGAGGCGGGAACGTTATTTTTGTTGCGGACGGCAACCTGACGACCCTGATGGATTTCAAATACCAAAAGCACTTTAAAGCGGCCCGCGGCGAGCATGGTATGGGGAAAGGAATGCATGGTGCAAGAGGGGAAGACAAAATTGTTAAAGTGCCGGGGGGGACCATAATTTATGACGACGATACCGGAGATGTTTTAGCGGACTTTACAGAAACCGGACAAAAAGTAATCGTGGCGAAAGGGGGAAGGGGCGGAAGAGGAAATACCCGCTTTGCCACCAGCTTTAATAAAGCGCCGTCTATGGCGGAAAATGGACAGCCAGGAGAAGAACGTTGGATTCGATTAGAGTTAAAGCTTTTAGCGGATGTTGGGTTGGTTGGATTCCCGAACGCCGGGAAATCTACGCTGATTTCGAGTATTTCAGCAGCGCGTCCCAAAATTGCGGATTATCCATTTACAACGTTGGTTCCGCATTTGGGGGTTGTTGAGACCAAACAGCACGAGTCTTTTGTCGTAGCCGATATTCCGGGATTGATTGAAGGCGCCCATGTGGGGATCGGACTGGGACACGACTTTTTGCGACACATCGAAAGAACAAAAGCGCTGCTTTATCTTTTGGATGGGGCTGAGCCGGACGAACGAGATATTTTTACAGATTACGATATTCTATCGAATGAATTGCGGCTTTACAACGAAGATTTGGCCAAACGCCCCTCTTTGATTGTCTTGAGCAAGATGGATCTCAACAATGGGGAAGAAAAATTGAAGCTTTTACGCGAACGTTTCGGGGAAGATCAAGTCTTAGGAATTTCTTCGGTGACCCGAAAGGGTTTGGACGAATTGATTGATCGTACGTACGCTCTTCTTCAGACCATTCCGGAGCAGGAACATATCGGTGAAAATCGCGTTATACGTAAATTTGTAGAAGAAAAACCCTTCACGATCAAACGTGAAAATGAAGGTTATGTGATTCGAGGGAAACGCGTTGAGGACCTTTTGATTATGAGCAATCTGGACCAGGAAGAGTCTCTCCAACGTTTTCAGCGCATATGCACGAAAATGGGAATAGACGACGAGTTGCGCCGGATGGGTGCTAAAGAAGGAGATATTGTGCGAATTTTAGACTTAGAGTTCGAATTTAGCGACTAAAAAGGAGAGGAATCATGCGGGAACGATTTCAACAATATCAAAGAATCGTTGTTAAAGTTGGGACCAGCACCCTAACGTATGAGAATGGACAGCTTCATTTACAGCGGATTGGAGATTTGGTCCAAGAACTTGCCGATCTCCAAAACCGTGGCAAAGAAATGATTTTGGTTACGTCGGGGGCCGGAGGAACAGGAGCCAATCGAATGGGATTAAAGAAAAAGCCGGATACGCTTCCGCAAAAACAAGCGTTGGCAGCGATTGGACAAGGCGTTTTAATGCATATTTATGAAAAGTTTTTTTCTGAATATGGAAAAATCGTCGCCCAGATTTTGCTGACCCGGGAAGACTTGGATGACCGCCCGCGTTATCTGAATGCTGTGAACGCTCTGTCAGCGTTGCTGCAAATGGGAGTTTTGCCAATTATCAATGAAAATGATACCGTTGCGACCCATGAATTGAAGTTTGGCGATAACGATACCTTATCCGCCTTAGTGGCTGGGGTTGTGGATGCGGATTTATTAATTGTATTATCGGATGTGGATGGGTTCTATGAAAAAGATCCTAGGCAATATCCGGAAGCCAAATTGATGAAAGAAGTCCGCAGCATTACGGAACAAATGGAAGAAAATTCGATCAACCGAGGAACCTCTTTTTCCAGTGGCGGAATGTTGACCAAACTACGGGCGGCGCGGATTTGTATGAACGAAGGGATCCCCATGGTGATTGCGAACAGCAGCGAGAAAAATATTATCCGGCGCATTATGGAAGGGGAAAACATCGGGACGCTGTTTATCCCGCAAAAACAAAAAGTACCGGCCAGGAAAAAATGGCTTGCTTTTGGAAAAGTTCAGCAGGGAATTTTAACGGTGGATAAAGGCTGTGAAAAGGCTTTACTGTATGCCGGGAAAAGCCTTTTACCTTCCGGAATTACCCAGGTAGAAGGGGAATTTAACTGTGGGGACGTCGTAGTCGTTCGAAATCAGCAAGGACAAGAAATTGCCCGTGGAATTTGCAATTATGATTCCGAAGAGCTTCACAAGATCATAGGTCGGCAATCCGGCGAAATCCAAGCAATTTTGGGATATAAATCATACGATGAAGCGATTCATCGAGATAATTTATTGGTAACGGAATAAAGGAGAAAGGACGCGACGAGATGAATTTACAGAAATTACGGGAAAATATTCTGGAGCAGGGGAGAAAAGCCAAACAAGCGGAAAAATTTTTATCGGTCTGCCGGACGGAAGTAAAAGATCAAGCGCTTTATGCGATGGCGCAGGCGCTTTTGGATCAACAGGAAGCAATTTTAATTGCGAATCAAATGGATATGCAACGTGCACAAGAAAATGGTTTGAAGAAATCTATGTTGGACCGTTTACTGCTGACTCCCGAGCGAATGGAAGATATTGCCGAAAGCATCCGACAAATTGCTCGTTTAAAAGATCCGGTGGGATCGGCTGAGTATGCGACGCGTCGTCCGAATGGTTTAGATATTGAGAAGGTACGGGTTCCACTTGGGGTGATCGGCATTATTTATGAGGCCAGACCCAATGTTACAGCGGATGCGGCGGCTTTGTGTTTGAAATCGGGGAATGCTGTACTGTTGCGCGGCGGCAGCGAAGCGTTGGCTTCGAATCGGGCCATTTGTTCCTGTATGGCGCAAGCAGCGGAAAAAGCTGGGATTCCGGAGGGGGCGATTCAACTGATTGATAGTCCAGAGCGCCAAGGAAGTATTTATCTGATGCAAATGCCAGAATATGTAGACGTCCTCATTCCGCGGGGCGGAATAAATCTGAAAAAGTCGATTCAGGAACACGCAACGGTTCCATATATTATGACGGGAATGGGAAATTGCCATATTTATGTGGATGAATGGGCGGATCATAAGAAGGCGCAAGATATTGTTCTGAACGCCAAGGTGCAGCGGCCTTCGGTATGCAACGCGGTGGAGACTTTATTGGTTCATGAAAAAGTGGCGCCGATTTTTTTACCGCAAGTCGCTCAATCTTTGCAAGCAGCCGGGGTTGCTTTAAGAGGATGTGAACGGACGCTCCAGTATTTGCCGGATATTCAACCTGCTTGTGAAGAGGATTGGGAGGAAGAATACAATGATCTCATTTTAGCTGTCAAAGTCGTACAGAGCCTGGACGAGGCGATTGAGCATATTAATACGTATGGAACACAGCATAGCGAGGCCATTATTACTGAAAATTATACAAACTCCAGGAAATTTATGTTATCGGTTGATGCTGCGGCCGTATATACGAATGCTTCGACTCGTTTTACGGATGGAGGGGAGTTTGGATTCGGTGCGGAAATGGGAATTAGTACGCAAAAATTACACACGCGCGGTCCGATGGGATTGTCGGAATTGACCACTTTTAAGTATATGATTTATGGGGATGGACAAATTCGCTGAAATTTCGCAAGAAATTTAAAAAAGTTAGAAAAACAAGAAGGATTTTCCTTTTTCTTGTAGAATATAGCCAGAAACGTTTTATTCTGCTCGAAAAGAAAGAAAAGAGGGAAAATGTGTCGATTCGAGAAGAAATAGAGAAGAGAGAACAAATGACCCTCATTCCTGAAGCAAGGTGTGCGTGTAGATCTTTGGGGAGATTGGAACCAGAAGAACCAGATGAGATTCGGACTTGTTTTATGGTTGATCGGGACCGCGTGGTCCATTCCAAGGCTTTTCGGCGCTTGCGACAGAAAACCCAAGTTTTTATCGCTCCCTTTGGAGACCATTATCGAACACGTTTGACCCATACGTTAGAGGTCCATCAGGTGGCGCAAACAATTGGAGCGGCGCTGAATCTGAACGTAAACTTAATTGAGGCGATTGCGTTGGCTCATGACGTCGGACATCCTCCTTTTTCGCATGCGGGCGAACTCTTTTTTAATCAGATTTTAAAGGAAGGTTTTAAACATAGTGCCTATGGCGTTCGGGTACTGTCGCGGTTGGAAATGCATCATGGGCGCCCGGGATTGAACTTAAGCCGGGAAGTTTTAGACGGTGTGCTACATCACAGTGGATATGGGACGGATGCGCCGAAAGCTTCCACTTTAGAGGGGCAAGTGGTTCGTATTAGTGACAAAATTGCTTATGTTAATCATGACATTGACGATGCGGTACGGGCCGGAATTTTGCAGGAAGAAGAAATTCCCTCAGCGTGTACGCAAGTTTTAGGAGACACGAATGGTAAACGCATTGCTTCTTTGGTGACGGATACTGTGCGATATACGCGGCAACAATTGGAACAAGGCGTCCGGGATGTGTCGCTTAGTCCACAAATGGATCAAGCGCTGTTCCATTTGCGTGCGTTTATGTTTGAAAATGTTTATTTGAGTGAAGTTTGCATGGAGGAGAAACGCCGCGCTTCTTTTATGATGGAAAAAATCTATGATTACTATATCCGTTACCCGGAAAAACTGAATCCTTTTTATCAAACAATTGCCGATCAGGAAGGAGTCCAGCGAGCAGTGGTCGATTATATTGCGGGCATGACGGACGATTACTGTATCGACACTTTTCAGCAGCTTTATATCCCTTGCTCTAGGGTATCGGCTCATTTATACAAAAAATAAAATGGATAGACAAAGTGAATTGCCATATTTTGTTGAAAATGTTAAAATAAAGAGGACATAGGAAAAAATGGCAAAATATTATGATGAGCAAACCATACGTGATATTGAATCGCGTGTTGATATTGTAGACTTGATCGGAGAGAGTGTTTCTCTTACCCGAAAAGGAAACCGTTATTGGGGACTATGCCCTTTCCATGGCGAAAAAACCGCTTCTTTTTGTGTGAGCCGAGATCGACAAATGTACTATTGTTTTGGTTGTCATGAGGGGGGAAATGTTTATTCCTTTCTTATGAAAACACAAGGAATCGGCTTTCCAGAAGCGTTGAAAATTTTGGCGCAGCGAGCCGGCGTGAAATTGCCGGAAACCGCTCCGGCGCATCGCAATCGGGAAAAAGAGGAACTTTTAAGGTTACATCAAGCGGCAGCCGGCTATTATCAGGGATTATTAAAAAGTGTGCAAGGGAAACATGCTCGGCTTTATTTGCAGCAAAGGTCGATTACGGAAGAATCAATCGAAAAATTTGGATTAGGCTATGCAAATGAAAATTGGTCCGGGTTATGCGACTGGCTTATGAAAAAAGGCTTTTCACAATCGGCGTTAGAAAAAAGCGGGTTGGCGCGAAAAAGTGAAAAAAATGGAAATATATTTGATTTATTGCGAAATCGAATCATATTTCCAATTTACCAATATGATCAGGCGGTGATTGCTTTTGGCGGACGCACAATGGAAAAAGATGTGCAGCCGAAGTATTTGAATAGCCCGGAAACGCCGATCTTTTCCAAAAGAAAAAATCTTTACGGATTATCTTGGGCGAGGAATTCGATGCGAGAGCAAAGCGTCGTTTTTTTAGTGGAAGGATACATGGATTGCCTGAAAATGTCGCAGGCAGGCATCCAAAATGTTGTAGCTTCTTTGGGAACAGCGTTTACATCCGAACAGGCCTCGTTGCTTCATCGGTATGTGGAGCGGGTGGTTTTACTTTATGATGGAGATGACGCTGGACAACGGGAAACGTTGCGGGCGTCCGGATTGCTCCAACAGGAAGGTCTAGGAGTAGATATCTTAACGCTGCCGAATGACATGGATCCAGATGAATTTGTGACGGCGTACGGCTCGAAAGGGTTATATGATTTCCTGAAAGAAAATCGACAAAGCATCATTTCTTTCAAATTGGGACAGTGGTTGAAAAATCATGAAGGAAGACCGGCGCTGGAGGAGAAATCTCAACTTATCCGAGGATTGCGGACGGATTTTCAGCGGCTCCCAGGTGAGATGGAACGTGATTATCATATTGAGCTATTAGCGATGAAATTAGGAATTCCTGAAAATTTGGTTCGTCGGGAATTGAAGGCTGAAAAAACTTTTTCGAATAAACCGAAAAAAACGAATAAAACCTCTCAAAAATGGAACAATAATACAGAAAACTACACTTTGACGGAAAGAGTCGTGGCTGCGATGCTTTTAAATCCGGTATGGTTTGAGCAAATCTCCAGTCAGGTGGGGCTTGAAATATTCACCAATGAACAGGATCGCCTGCTTTTAAAAATGGTTGCGAAGGAGCGTCAACAAGAACCCGCGTTTGATTTGAAAGACTTGCAATTTCGAGCCTTACAGGATGGACTGGAGAATCGGTTAGCCCGCTTACAGATGATTATAGAAACCAAGTGGACGGCAGATCAGATTTTAATTGATGATTTCATTGCGCGTGTAAAAAAATTGCAGGAAAGAAGCAAATGGAGACGTCTTTTAAAAGAAATTCAGCAAATGGACGAGAAAGGGACCAATTCGGACGGCATCAAGAAACTGTTATTCCAGATCAATCAAGTATTTCACGCCGAAAGAAAAGAGGAGGAAAAATGAAACCAGAAGACATTAAGCTAGCGGAAGCCATTACGTTATTGACCGATGCCGGGAAAAAAAAGAAATTCCTCAGTTATGAAGAAATTAATGAGCAGTTAGGGAGTTTCCAATTGGATGCGCAGCATATGGAAGATGTTTTTGAACATTTTCGAACATCGGGCATTAGTATTGGAAAATCGGATCATGCGGAACCGGACATTATTGGCGTCGATGTTTTAAACGAGACGGATACAGAAAATACGGACGATGTAACGATTCCGGAGGGAATTGAAATTGACGACCCGGTTCGCATGTATTTAAAAGAAATTGGACGGGTTCGGCTGTTGACGGCCAAAGAAGAAATTGAGTTAGCGCAAAGGATTGAAACCGGGGATGAAGAAGCCAAACAGAAATTGGTTGAAGCGAATCTTCGTCTGGTTGTCAGTATTGCGAAGCGTTACGTTGGCAGAGGAATGCTCTTTCTAGACTTGATTCAGGAAGGCAATTTGGGATTAATGAAAGCCGTAGAAAAATTTGATTATGAGAAAGGCTATAAATTCAGCACGTACGCGACTTGGTGGATTCGACAGGCCATTACCCGTGCAATTGCCGATCAGGCGCGAACGATTCGCATCCCTGTGCATATGGTCGAAACGATTAATAAGCTTTCACGAATTCAAAGAAGTTTACTTCAAGTTCTGGGAAGGGAACCAACGCCATCCGAAATTGCCAAGGAGATGGATATATCGGTTGAAAGAGTGATTGAAATCATGAAGGTTGCGCAAGAGCCGGTATCTTTAGAAACGCCGATTGGCGAGGAAGATGATAGCCATTTGGGTGATTTTATTACAGATGACGACGCCGAGTCACCGGAAGAGTCCGCCTCTTTTGTGTTACTTCGGGAGCATATGAACGGAATTTTAGGTACGCTGACGGAAAGAGAAGAAACGGTTTTGCGTTTAAGATTTGGTTTAAATGACGGTAGACCTCGTACGTTGGAAGAGGTTGGTCAAGAATTTGGCGTTACCCGCGAGCGTATTCGTCAAATTGAAGCGAA
>CALXSZ010000019.1 GCA_944391275.1 uncultured Syntrophomonadaceae bacterium | reverse complement strand
ATTTCTTCCATAAAATACTTCTTTTCAACGATTTCCTGTTGCATCTTCACGGAATAAATGCTATAGTATTGCTGTTACGTTATTCCATAGGAGGAGGTGTAATTGTGGCCAAAAGTAAAACTCCTGCCAAAAGAGCGCTTCAGGCTGAAAAAAGACGTTTAAGAAACGCCATGCAGAAAAGTAAACTAAAAACAGCTTTAAAGAAACATCAGGCTTTGATTGTTGCTGAAGATAAAGAAGCTGCCGCCAAAAGTTTGCCGCAGGTTATTTCTTTATTAGACAAGTGCGTTACCAAAGGTCTGATGCATAGAAATACGGCTGCACGTAGAAAATCCGCGTTGGCGCGTCAGTATAACCAACTGGTTAAAGAACAACCGGTTGAAGCAGCTGCTGAATAATTTCACATAGGTTTTTGTCATCTTGTTTTACCTGTTCGATTCAAAGGTGAAACAGACCGTGAAACTGTCGCAAAAATGCGACAGTTTTTGTTTATCCGTGAATGTTTCATTCTCTTTTTACATACAAATAAAAAAATTCGTTGGGAGGAATTTTTATGGAAGAAAATTCCCGAATCGCTTATCATGTTTCAATCGTTAGCATGATTGTCAATGTTATTCTTTCCCTGCTAAAGTTTATTGCCGGAATCGTCGCCCACTCCAGCGCCATGATTTCGGACGCCATTCATTCCGCATCCGATGTGTTCTCCACACTCATCGTCATGATTGGCATTTATCTTTCAGGTAGAAAAGCAGACCGTGAACATCCGTATGGCCATGAAAAAATGGAATGCATCGCTTCTTTGCTTTTGTCAGCCATTCTTTTCATCGTCGCCATTCAAATCGCCTGGAGCGGCATTGTAAAAATTCAAAACGGTTTAAATGGCGATTTCTCCGTTCCCGGTCGTTTAGCGCTGTTTGCTGCTTTGCTCTCCATCGTTGTTAAAGAATGGATGTTCTGGTATACGCGCAGCGCTGCTAAAAAAACGCAATCCACTGCTTTGATGGCAGATGCTTGGCATCATCGCAGCGACGCTCTGTCTTCTGTTGGAAGTTTTATCGGAATTGGCGGCGCTTTGTTGGGATATCCCGTTATGGATCCCATCGCTTCGATTCTCATCGCTCTCATGATCGTAAAAGTATCCTTTGATATTACGAAAGTCGCCGTTGCACAATTAATCGATGAAGCAGCGGATCCGGAAATAACCGATAAAATTAGGCAAATTGCACAGACTGTTCCGAATGTCGTTCAAATTGACGATTTAAAAACGCGTATGCATGCTTCTCGTTTATTTGTCGATATTGAAATTGCCGTGGACGGTTCATTGTCTCTATTCGAAGCGCATCAAATTGCCGAGTCGGTACATGACGCCGTTGAAGCCGGTTTCCCAAGCGTTAAACACTGTATGGTTCATGTAAATCCAGCGGAATCTACGCAGGCAAAGCAAACAGAAAACCCGTAAAAAAGCTTTAAAAAATCCCAGGGACAAATGTCCTTGGGATTTTCTTTTTTTCTTTATACCAAAGAATACGCCTTTCCTTCAATCAACGCAATAATCAACATTTCTAACAAAATCTGCGGAGGTTTGCTACTGCTTTTCAACTCCATATCCGTTTGCAAAAGATGTGCCAATCCTTTCTCGATTTCGTTCCATTGATATTTCCGTACACGTTCCAACATTTTTTTTACGGTAAACGTTTTTTGTCCGGTTTGTTTCTCTATTTCCGAAGCCGTTTTGCCTTCTTCTTTGAGTGCCTTCACTTGCGCATACAAAGTAAATTGACGGTTAAGCATATAAAGAATATAGATTTCCGCTTCCCCCTGCCTGAGAAGCTGATGAAGTGCCTCTAATGCCCATACTTCTTTTCGATCTAACACCCCGTCAATCAGTTTAAAGATCTTAATCTCTTGTTGATATTCCACCTGATCCTCCAACAGAGACTTTGGAATTATCCCGTTCGAGGAAAGCAGCGCCAGTTTTCGAATGAGTTGGTCTAAATCATACAGATTTTGTCCGCTGGTTGCCAATTTTCGGACCATATCCGGTTTCTCAAAGCGGCATCCTTGTTTTTGCGCCTGCTGTTGAATCCACTCCTCCATTTGCTTTGGCGTAAGTCGTGAACATTCTATAAAAGCAGCTTTTTTCGCAAACAATTTAACAATGGGATGCGTACTGTTTTTGGCGGCCGCCGTTAAGATTAATATTTGTTCTTGTGGAAGATGACTCACATAATTTTCTAAAATGTCCCGAACCAATTTTTCATCTTTAACCTTTTTATTGGCGTTCATCAGCCAAGGCGGACGTTTCATAACGATGATCCGACTCAACTGAAATAACGGACTATATTCTAATTCCTGTGCCCATTCCTGTGGCCGCATTTCCTCGGCGTCTAAATAGAGTACTTCGGTCTCTCCACTGGTTTGTTCCTGCCGCTCAGCAATAATCGATTGAATGGTTTGATCAATGAGATAATCTTCATTTCCCCAGATATAATAAATGTTTTCCAATTGTTTCACCTCTACTTGTCCCTCTTACTGTAGCAGTCTTTCGTAAAAAATGCTACAATTTCTTCTGAAAGGATGCGATGATAAAATGGCTCTCACAAAAATAAACGGTTCGAGTTATTACATTCCTTCTCCCAACAATATTGGCGTATTTCTTTTTAAGGATAAATATGCCCTCTTGGTAGACAGCGGCAGTTCCAAGCAACAAGCCCGACGTATCGATGAAGATTTAAAAGCCCATCAATTAACGCCAAAGTACCTTTTTTATACACATCATCATGGAGATCATTGCAGCGGCGATCCATACTTTCGAGAAAATTATCCGGGCTGCCAGGGTTTTAGCAGCGCCGGAGAAAAACTATTTTTGGAAAACCCCAAACTTTTCTCTCTATACACATTCGGCGGATATGCTGATCCCGACCTTGCTCGACATTTGGTTGTTGCTCCGCACGTATCGGTCGAACCGTTGGAACCAGGTCCCATAAAAATCAACAACGAAAAATTTACGGTTGTCTCACTCCCCGGTCATAGTCCGGATTTAGTTGGAATTGTCACCCGAGATCGGGTCGCTTTTTTGGGCGATGCATTATTCAGTGAAACCACCCTAAAAAAATATGCCTTTCCGTATTTATTTTGCATAGAAGATCAATTCAAAACATATAAAACGCTCGAAAATATGGACGCGGATTATTTTCTGTTGGCGCATGGGGAAAAGATCTATTCACCGGAAAGCTTGCAGATCTTAATTCATAAAAATCGGGATTGTGTGATGCAGTTTCTGGAACTAACCGAAGAATTGCTAAAACAGTCCAAAACCCGGGAAGATCTGATGGAGGAACTCATTATTTTAAACGATTTGAATCCAGACTTTAAAGAATATTATTTCCTTCAAACGACGATAGCGGCCATGGTCAGCTATTTACATCATCAAAAACGGCTTTCCTGGTGTGTTGAAAACGGCAGGCTGTTTTATTATAGAGAATAATCTTTTTTACTTTCTTTTCATCCAAAAATGTGCTACAATCAGATTCCTTTTCCATTATATTTCAAAAAGGAGGAATCTTTTGATGATCGACATAATCGACGTAAACCAATGGATGCCATTATTCTGCTTGCGGCTACAAAATCTTTTTCCCGGACGGCTCCGTTTTATTGGATTGCAGGGCAGTTACGCCCGCCAAGAAGCCACGGAAACCAGCGATTTGGATGTGGTTGTGATTTTGGAGCAGCTCGCCCCAACTGATTTGCTGCAATACGACGCTCTTTTATCTGAACTCCCTCATCGGGAAAAGATTTGCGGTTTCATTTCCGGTTGGCCTGAATTACGCCGCTGGACAGCATCGGATCTGTTTCATTTTTACTATGATACCATTCCTTTTTATGGGAATCTAGACGAACTGCTCAATCAGATCGACGTTGACGCTATCCAACAAACCATCTTAAACGGCGCATGTCAATTATACCACGGTTGCATCCACAATTTTTTGCACAAAAAAAGTTTCGATCTTCTGCAAAATTTGTACAAGTCAGCAACTTTCGTCATCCGAGCCATTCATTATCTGGAATTCGGCGAATTTGTCCGAAAGAAGGCCGATTTATTAGCAGTTGTTCGAGAGCCGGAACATAAGATTCTGGAAATGGGCCAAAAGCTTGCTGACCGTCCTGCTTCTCCAACCCTTTTCCAATCGGCTTCAACCGAATTATTTTTATGGACTCAGCAACGCATTAATCGTTTCTAGTAGCGCAGCCAGAATTTTAAACGGTGCAACGTATAGAAAATTCCGCGGAGTCGGGAACGACGTTTTTTCGCATACGCCGGATATAAGTAATTCCAGAAAATCCGTAAAAAGCCGGGCAAAAACGCGGCGGCAATCAAATCCGTCATGGCTAAGGCCAACCAAACTCCATTGACTCCCAAAAATTGGGACCCTAGTAAAAGCAAAGGCACTTGAACGCATCCCAACCGTAAAAGAGAAAGTCCCATCGCCGTCACCCCCATGCCTGTGACTTGTAAAATATCTAACAATATGAGAAAAGGTCCAGCTAAAGGAAGGAAAAGCGTTCCTAATTTTAAACACCAAACGCCCTGTTCGGCTAGAACCGGATCGGTCGTAAACCACTGCAAAATAAAAGAAGGGTAAAATTGCGTTCCATACCATCCAATACACAACAGGAAAAGGCTCAAGGCCATTGCCTTGAGAACCGTCTCTTTTAAACGGTCAAAATGACGAGCTCCATACGCAAAACCAGCAATGGGAAGACTGCCACGTCCCAAACTCATAACCGGCAAAAGGCAAAACATGCGAACATGCATAAACAAACCAACTGCCGCCACCTCAACATATCCATACCCCATTAACATGCGATTTAATAACAACATGATCCCCGCACTTAACAGCTCTGGAAGCAAACCAGGCAACCCCACCCGAAAAATCTCTTTTAAAAGAGAAGGCTTAAAAGAAAAATCGCGCAGTCTCCAGCGTAAAACCGAGTGTTTTCGGCGCAGAACAAAAATATAGAGTAACGTGCCAACACTCTGTGAAAGAATCGTTGCCGCAGCGGCTCCC
>CALXSZ010000018.1 GCA_944391275.1 uncultured Syntrophomonadaceae bacterium | reverse complement strand
AGAAGATGTTCCGCTTGAATGTGCGTGTAGGTATCCTTCGTCATGGTTAAGGTCGCGTGTCCTAAAAGATACTGACAGGTTTTGGGAGGGACGCCAGCTAGGTCTAAATTCGTTGCGTAGGTATGCCGAAGCATATGTAATGTGAGGGGGAAAGATAATTTCCGATTTAATTCTTCCATCATGCGCCGCAGGACAACTTGCGTGATCGGTTTGCCGTCGCGCTTCGGGATGACGAATAAAGACGATTTCTTTTGCGTTTGCAACCGCTTTCTTAGTTTTTCAGGTACGGGAATGATGCGTTCCCCCGCTTTCGTTTTCGGGGGCTTGATATGCGGTTGGTTCCCGATGAATTCTACCGCCCGCTGAATATGGACCGTTTTCATATCTTTGTCAAAATCGGACCACTGTAGAGCAACGATTTCCCCGCGCCGCAGCCCCAAAAAAAGCCCTAGGTAAACAAGCAATTCCCCGCGCGTATTTTCGCATCGTTCTAAGACTTCTTTTTGCTGCTCGGCGGTCAAAGCCTGCCGTTGGTTCAACGCGCCGTGCAGCTCCACGTACTGAGCCGGATTTCCGTACAACAAATTGTTTTTGACGGCGTACCCAAAAACGCCGTTTAAGGTGTTCATGATCTTGACTTGAAAAGCCCGGCTTTTATCAATCGAGTTGATAAATTGCTGGATGTGGACGGCTCGTATATCCTGTAGTTTCATTCGACCGAGCTGAGGCAGAATATACTTGTTCAGCGTGACTTGATACATCGTCTGCGAGCTGTGACCGGTTTTGCCTTTTTTGACGTTTTCCCACCAGATTTTTGCCCATTCTTCCAACGTGATTGAGCGGGTTTCCGTTACCCCGCGGCCATACATCATCAGCAGTTCTTCCTTTTTTTCCTTCACCTCTTTTTGCGTTTTCCCGTATAGCCATTTGACTTGCCCGCCCGGCAGCGTCACTTTTAGCTGATACCGCCCGTCCGCGCGTTTTTTCATGAATTTCTTCGCTCCTTTCATCGTTAAAAAAATCACCCATTCATAAAAATCGGTGATTTTTATTTGCTGTATTTTCTTTGCTTATTTGAAATTTAAATGACTTCAAGAATATAGGAATTGGACTTCTTGGTTCGTTTAATTTTCCCCGCCTTTTCCAGTTCCCTTATTTTGGATTGAATAGTCGATTTTAAATCGGGTTCGATAAGCGCGTAAATGTTTTTTTGCAATAGATTTGGATGGGTTTTTATACAATCGATAATCATAGCTTCCAGATTTTTTAATACATTATAATATTTGGTTAAATACTCCAATTCATTTTCCAAATCATCTACGTAAGAGAAAATGTGATTTTTAGAGTTGCGACAATATTCCCATGTGTCTTGAAAGTAGATGGTGCCGCCCTTTGTCCTGTAACAATATTTTCGTAATTTATAAAACGCTTCAATCTGGTCTTTTAGTTGCGCAATTTGTTCATCCACATCCGTACTGGAGGGGGCTTCGCTGCCATAAATTTTATTTTCTAATTCTGAAATTTTTTCTCCATGTTTGTACCAAAATTGAAAAGATAGTTCTTCTTCTCGTTCGGATCGGTGAAATTTTGGATTGGGGTTATTTTGTTCTTGCGCCGACGCGGCTTCAAGTCCGGCGTGGATTCGATGCGGGATATCTTCCTCTGTAATGGGTTTGTGATCGGTTCTCTGAATGGTATGATCTGCCGTAAAATATGTATGGCTCCCCTTATTTTCAGTCTGACAAGATGGTTGTATTTCATCGCTTTTTGTTCCATTGGAGTCTTGCCGGGGTTTCTTTTTGGTGGCTTCCATTCGTAAATCCGATTTTACGCTTTCATGAGATTTCACAAGTAAATCGTATACAACTTTCCTCAATGCTGGGCTGGTAGATATATCGGCGCTCGTTGCAAAACGATTTTCAAGGGATATGTTTGCTAAAACGATTTGGTTGGTTTTTTGGGCTTTTTCATAATCGGTTTGGGATATAGGAACGGTGTCCTGTTGGTATAAATCATAAATATGCGTTTGCAAACTTGTAAGAAAACGGGCTGGATGTCCGGTGATGTATCTTTTATTCGTAAAGCCCCACAGCGTGCAGGTATCCATAATGGATTGCGCCGATAAACTTTTGAAGACGTATGTTCGGATGAATAAAAGCGCCGTATTATGAAGTTTCGATTCATCTAGTTGGAGTAAATCAGGACGATGATGCAGTGCGCAGCCAATTAAAATAGCGTCCGCTGAGTAAGCAAGAAAGGATTGATTATCGTACTTCAAGCGAAGATTCATTATCATCTTCAAAGCGCTCTCATACTTTTCAGTGAGTAAATAACGCTCTAACCCATAATAAAAAATGAAAACATAACCAATTGCGATCGGTTGTGTCATATCACAGAGCCAGTTTAGATATATGTAACGTTGTTTTGGAGAAAGTTTGGAATAACTGGGATAATATCCAATATCTTCTAAATTTTTCGAATCAATCGGGGAAATTTGGATGGGTAAATGAACATCAATAGCGGAAGGTTCGTTTTTGTCTGGGCAATTGCTCAACGGTCCATTTTTGAACCAAAGCAAATTCAATATTTCGAGTGGAATTTTAGAGAAAATTTCTCTGTATGTATCATCAATAAAAGGTTGTTGCCATTCCTGATAGGCGGTTGTTTTCGGCATTGGCTCGCCGGAATCAGCCCGATCAAGAGCGTCTTCCGGATCATATTCAATTGTCGTATAACGACCGTCCTCATGCATCGGGGGACAATTGATTTCTGGTTTGGCGTCTTTTCCTTTTAATATTTTTTCATCCGGCACTCCACAGGTTTCACAAGTACGCTCGTCTCCATTTAATGGCGCGCTACTTGCGCTTGCATCTATAGACGGCTCTTTTGGGGATATAGATTCCTCGCCTTCTTTTTTTTCAAAACACAAATTAAAACGGTAAAAGCCCAGACAAGTCCCTGTTATAAATAAACAAAAGAGCATTCCTGCTATCAATTTCGACAATCCTTCAACGATGAATATCCCCAGAAAACTATAGAGAGTGCCTATCATACATATAATCGCTATCGTTAAGTGGAATCCTTTCAATTCAGTCCCATCCTTCCATTTGAAATTTAAAAGAGGAAAGCATTCAAAAGGGATTCTTCCTCGAGGCTTCAATAAACGGTTGGAATTGCTCAAAAACGCGCCGTTCCAGCGGATGGAAAAGGAATTTTCCTCGCTTGTATAGAATGGCCATGCGCTTGGCGCGAACCTCCGCCGCTTGCCGACTGATGTTGCATACGCGAGCAATATTGCTGGCAGTGCGCAGATTTAACCCCCAAAGCACACAAGCGGGAGCTAGTAAGCGCGCTGCGAACCAATCGGCTTCTGTTTCAATTTGCGGGTTAGATGGTTCAATGACTTTGACGAAGCCTGAAGCATCTGATACCAAATCATGATGTAAAACAATCTGCCCTAACTCGTGTGCAAGAGTGAAGCGACAGCGCATTTTAGGCATACTATCATCAAAAACAATGATCC
>CALXSZ010000017.1 GCA_944391275.1 uncultured Syntrophomonadaceae bacterium | reverse complement strand
GACAATCTTCTTTTTCTAATGTCCCATCCGGTTCCAACCCTACTGAATTCTGGAAATCCATCACTTCTTTTTGAGTATCTTCATCAAAAATTCCATCTGCCGGCCGATCTCGATACCCCAATGCATGTAACTGCGCCTGCATCCACCAAACGGCTTCCCCCGTGACGTTTGGCACAGACCAGGATAAAACGGGAAAATCCAATTCATCAATTGTTCGGGCATTGGCTGATTCAACAAAAGAAAAAAATCCAAACAACAAAATTCCCAATAACACTCCCTTTCGCAGTTTATCCATACGATTTTTCCCTCCTTTTCTCTTCTACTGGTCATTGTACAAAATCAAAAGATACTTTATGAAAAATTTTTGAACGGCTCTTTTGTACGGAGTATTTTTTCTTTGTCAATCATTCCATCGCCTTGCCCCTAATCGATTCCATATTCGTCAAATACATGACTTGAAATTTCCGTAACGTGTATTTTTGAGAATTTATTTCTACTTTTGGGATTCAGAACGTCAAATCATTCTTTGTAATTCACTTTGAAATGCAAAATATTCCAAGCATATATAAAAAACCGGAAGAGTTCAGTCTCTTCCGGTCGCCTCGAATTGGAGAAATTTGTCTAATCTTTTTCTAATGCAATCGCTAAAACTTCGTCCATATGTTCCACTGTATGGAACGTAATTTTTTTACGAATATTTAAAGGAATATCTTCTAAATCTTTCCAATTTTCCGCTGGAATAATAATATTCTCAATCCCTGAACGATGCGCTGCTAAGGCTTTTTCTTTTAAACCTCCAATGGGAAGTACACGGCCGCGTAAAGTAATTTCCCCCGTCATCGCTACATCTGAACGCACTTTCTTCCCAGTAAAAGCCGACGTTAAAGCTGTCGTAATGGTGATTCCTGCTGAAGGCCCATCTTTTGGAATGGCCCCTTCCGGAACATGAATATGCACATCGGTTTCAGAAAAACGCTGTAGTTCAATCTGAAAAGCTGCAGCGCGTGATTTAACAAAAGTCAATGCCGCTTGAGCCGACTCCTTCATAACGTCTCCCAGTTTTCCCGTTAAAACCAAATTTCCTTTCCCAGCTGTTAGAGCAACTTCAACCGATAATATTTCTCCTCCAACCGAAGTCCAAGCTAAACCGGTTGCCACGCCAACCAAATTTTCTTTTTCTGCATCGCCGTAATGATAACGTTCAACGCCTAAATACTTTCCAACCGTACCAGCGGTAATATGCACGGAGTAAGCATGGTCCTCCACGACAACGCGCGTTACCTTGCGACAGATCGTTGCGATACAACGTTGCAAATTTCGTACTCCAGCCTCTCGTGTATAGC
Organism: uncultured Syntrophomonadaceae bacterium; assembly: GCA_944391275.1. Lineage (GTDB taxonomy): Bacteria > Bacillota > Syntrophomonadia > Syntrophomonadales > Syntrophomonadaceae > CALXSZ01. The sequence continues at coordinate 7,846 of CALXSZ010000017.1, read as the reverse complement.
AACGGACAATTTTGCGCACAGCGCCCTCTGAAAAATGCAATTGGTTTTCCTTTAAACCATGCTCTTTTAATTCTCTCGGGATTAAATGTTGAAAAGCAATTTGTACTTTTTCTTCTTCCGTATAGCTGGAAATTTCAATAATTTCCATTCGATCCAAAAGCGGCGCTGGAATAGTCTCCAAAGTGTTTGCCGTTGTAATAAACAACACTTTTGATAAATCAAAGGGAATCTCTAAATAATGATCGCTGAACTTTTCATTTAATTCCGGATCTAATACTTCCAACATCGCCGAAGCCGGATCTCCCCTGAAATCACTGGACATCTTATCAATCTCATCCAGCAGAAAAACCGGATTCCGCGCGCCGGCTTGTTTCATCCGCTCTAAAATCCGCCCGGGCATCGATCCAACATACGTACGGCGATGTCCGCGGATTTCCGCTTCATCCCGCACCCCTCCTAACGACATGCGCACAAATTTCCTTCCCAAGGCATGAGCAACGGACTTTCCTAAGGAAGTTTTTCCTGTACCCGGCGGTCCTACCAAACATAAAATCGGCCCTTTCATTTTTTTGGCTAATTTTCGGATCGCCAAATATTCCAAAATCCTCTCTTTGGGCTTTTCTAATCCATAATGTTCCTGATCCAGGATTTTTTCCGCAGCTCCTAAATCCAATCGGTCACGGGTTTCCGTATTCCAAGGAAGTTCCAACATCCAATCCAAATAATTTCGTACCACCGTCAGTTCTGCTGTCATGGGGGGCATCTTGGCCATACGTTCAACCTCTTTCAAGGCTTTTTCCTTGGCTTCTGCCGGAAGATTAGCCTTTTCAATCCGTTGACGGTATTCATCCGTTTCCTGCTCGTCACTATCGCCTAATTCCTGTTGGATAACCCGCATTTGTTCGCGCAAATAATATTCTCTTTGCGTCTTTTCCATTTGCTTGCGAACTTTCACATTAATTTGGCGTTCCAACTCCAGCACTTGCATCTCCTGGGACAAAATCTCACATAACTTCTTCATCCGTTCCGCAACATTCATCATGGAAAGAATCAATTGTTTATCTTCCACTTTCAGCCCCATATGAGATGCAATGACATCAGCCATCCGGCCATTATCTTCTAAATGTACAATCGTGGATAACGTTTCCGGAGGAATCTTCTTTCCTAAGCGAGCATACTGTTCAAATTGAGTTACCAAATTCCGCCGCAACGCTTCCATTTCATTATTATCTTCCTCGGGCCACTCTTCCAATGTTTCCAATTGCACCCACAAACAATTTTCTTCATCCTGGTAGTGTATCGTTTTGGCGCGCATTTCGCCTTCTACTAAGACTCGAATCGTCCCACCCGGCATTTTTAAGACCTGTTTAATTTCAGCAATTACGCCCATTTCATAAATCTCTTCCGGGCTGGGATTTTCCTCTCCTAAATCTTTCTGAGCCGCAAGAAAAACATAATGATCTTCCTTCATCGCAATATCAATTGCGTTCATGGAACGTTTCCGTCCTATATCCAAATGCATCACGGTAGCTGGAAATACGACGACCCCCCGCAGGGGTACCATCGGCATAAAAACCGTTCTGTCGACTTCCTGACGCATGCAACCACCTCCCGTGTTTTCAATTCTTATTTCTCATTCATCCTTTTATGAACGAACAACCGTATAGGAATAAGACATATTTTTATTCGATAAAACTAATTTTAACACATCTGTCCAATCAAAAACAGGGCAGACTTCAATATCTTCGTAAGTTTTTGTCAATTCTGTGCAATTTTCACCGGGAATCAACACTTTCCGCGCGCCAATTTCCCGAGCAGCTTCTATTTTTGCCCAAATTCCGCCAACCGCTTTAACCTGTCCATGCAAACTTAATTCACCGGTCATAGCGATATGTTGGTCGACCACAACCTCCCAATAAGCCGAACAAATCGCCGCCGCCATAGCTATCCCAGCCGAAGGGCCATCTACCGGAACCCCACCGGAAAAATTCAAATGGACCTCATAATCCTGTAAAGGAATCCGTTGGGACTGCTTTAAAAACATCATCACTGTCTCAGCTGCCGAACGAACCATACTTTTGCGATGATAGCGTCGATGATCCCCAATAATTTCCTCTTCTTCCACAACGCCATTCAAACATAAAGTCCCCTGATCTTTGTCACAGCGTTTGACAACACATTCAATCGACAGCAGCACACCCTTTCCATTTCCGTCAACCGCTAACCCCAAGACACACCCAGGCTGAGGATTTGGAGAGAGTTGTTGTTGAACCCTCGGAACAAAACTCCCGCTTTGCAGAACTTTCTCAACCGTTTGCAAATCAATTCGCTGCTGTTTATTCAGCATCGTCATGCCAGCCGCCAATTGTACCATATTCACAGCATCTCGGCCATTCGCAGCATAACGGCTAATTTTCTCCGCCGCTGCTTCTTCTAATAAAATCCCTGCCGAATCCGCTGCATTCTTGGTTACTTGGACAATTTCTCTTCGTGTCAAAGGTTTGAAAAATATTTCGATACAACGGGACCGAAGCGCTTCCGGCAGCTCCTCCGGCATTCGTGTAGTAGCGCCAATTAAACGAAAATCCGCAGGCAGCCCATGTTGAAAGATATCATGGATATAAGCCGGTAAGTTTTGGTTTCCTTCAGAATAATACGAACTTTCCAATATAACCTTTCTTTCCTCCAACACTTTTAACAGTTTATTCAACTGCATGGGGTGCAATTCCCCAATTTCATCAATAAACAAAATTCCTCCATGCGCCCGCGTACAAGCGCCCGGTTTAGGTTGAGGAATCCCAGCGCTTCCCAAAGCTCCTGCGCCCTGATAGATTGGATCATGCACCGAACCGATTAGCGGATCAGCAATATTGCGTTCATCAAAGCGACTAATCGTTGCATCCACCTCTACAAAGCGCGCTTCCTCCCCAAAAGGCGATAATGGATTTTGTTTTGCTTCTTCTAATACCAGGCGAGCGGCTGTCGTTTTCCCCACTCCGGGAGGTCCATACAAAAGAACATGCTGCGGATTTGGCCCACAAAGCAATGCTCGCAGCATGTCAATTCCCTCTTTTTGCCCAACCATTTGCGTAAAATTTTGCGGCCGGCAGCGGCTGGACAACGGTTCACTTAAATGAATTCTCCGCATTTTCTCCAAACGTTGCATTTCCAAAAGATGATCTTGATTCTTGATTTTTCCTTCATACTTTTTCTTTTGAGATTGCCTCACATAGAAAATGATTCCACCCAATAAAAGCAGTTCTACTATGAAAAATTCCCATTGATGATTGAATAAAAACGTCATTCCATCATTTCCTTCCCAAGATTTATCCTTCTCTATTCTTCCCCCGATAAGGAAAGTTCATGACAAAATTAATAAAAATTACAGAAAAACCTTGGAAATCCTATTCAATTCAAAGCCCTTAAAAATTGACTAATTCTTACATACCTCCAAATTTTTTATACGTCCGCCACGAATTTTGAAAAACATATAAAGGAAAGTATAGGAGCGATAGGGATACCCTACAATTTATTGGTGGCTGACATTTCATATATCCCTATTACAAATAAGCAAAAGCATAGTAGGAATAAGGATACCCTGCAATCTGTTGGTGTCTATCCTTTTATATATCCTTATTCCAGATAAGCGAACCATCATTTCCCTATGCGATCAAAACAATTTGTATAAAAGGAATCGCGCACACGCCAAATGCTATCCCCGCCGCTTCTAAAGATTTCTTTCCAGTTTAACTGTTCGCAAAAGTTCCGTTATGTACAAATCCCCTCTTTATTCCATAATGAAAAACTATTCCATGGAAACCCTCATTCACCTTCCAAAATTACTTAATATCTTCGAAAGATTTCCTGATCTTTCTATTGATGTAGAACGTACATTCTGTTATTGTAAAGACAACAAAAGAAACGCCATCTGCAAGTGTAAAAACAGTTTGAGGAAAACAGTGGAAAAATCCTTGTATCCGTTTTTTTAACATTTCGCAGCACAACGTCAAAAGGAGGAATCTGCTTTATGAAAAAAACGCTTCCATTTTACCTCTTTCCAATCATTCTATTTTTTACATTATGGACGTCCGTAGCCGCTCAAGCTGAAGAAACCTCCTCTGAAAACAGCAGCTCTGTTTATGGAACCATCACCTTCATTACTACGATTGACAACCATTATATTCTTTCTATTTTTGATGGAAATCTGCTTCACGTATTATCCGCAGACGCTTCTACTCCTTGCCTATACCAAGGGAAAAACATCCCGCTTTCTCAACTTCAGATAGGCAGTCAGATTTTAGCCAGCTATATGGGTGAACAAGTAAGCAGCATTTTAACCCTCTCCCTAGGAAATTCGACACAAATCGCAACCAGCGTTTATGGAATGTACTATGATTTCCGCGAAGGGCAATTGTGGATCACGGTTCCAGGAGGCACATTAAAAAATTATTCTCTCGCTTCTCAGGTTACGTATTTTGTCAACCAAAATCAAGTCAACTATTATGACTTTTATAAACTTTCCCTTCCTGGCGATGATATAAAAATTTATCTAAACGAGCAAAACGAAGTTGTAAAAATAGAATCTTATGTTACAAAAGACGATGAAGTGGCCAAAACGAATCCAAATTTGCTGCAATAATTTTTGTATCCTAGCAACCTTCATGTATCCCCCCTGTAAATTCGGATAAGTTGCTCTTTTCCTTTCATTGTAACATAATTCTGGAAGTGTAAAACGGTGTATTCCTAGAAAGCAAACTGAAATTTTAGGCAACCGGTATGCGTCGCCTAAATGAAACGTCGCCCAATTTTTCAAAGGCGCTTTTGTTTTTTAAGTAGGAAATTACAAGAAATACGTACGAATGTTCACCAAGGTCCTGGATAAATCCGATGAATTTCCAGCATAATATTTGTCTAATTGTAGGAATTGTCATAGAATTCTTTTGAAACCTGTTCAGTATATACACCCAAGTAATAGGATAGGCACCTAAAATTTTTCAAAAATAGCTCAAACTTTAAAAATTTTGTTGCAGTAAACATCCGTACATACGATAATAAAAAAGGGTACTGAAAATTTTTATTCGAACGATTTAATATGAAGCGTACGTCATGTTGACGCGCAGATAAAACCAATAAAATTTTTATGCATTCTGTCGAATAAAGATAGAATAGAGAGGTTTTTCTATGCGTCAATATAAGATATTGTTACAGAAATTTCTAAGAAATTCAATCTACAATTTTCGTATCCAGAATCGGTATACACAGGAAAAAATGGCGGAATTGCTGGGGATTTCTCCACGGTCCTACATTGAACAGGAACATGGGAAATATGGATTTTCAGCCTTGTCCTTGATTTTCTACTTGTTGATTTTGTCCGAAGAGGAAGTGTATGTTTTCCTGGAGCAGTTTCGCAGGGATTTGGAACAGGCAGATGAGGAATCGCACGAATTGTTATAGAGCAAGAGTGCAAGATTTACAGGCGATTGATCAGCTGAATAAAAATTGGAGAAACGCGCTCCTGATTTTAAGTGGAAAAAGCTTTCTTAAAAACCGTTTCGTATACACTTCATCCATTCGATGAAGATTTGGCGATAAAGATTTGGCAAAAAAACGAACGAAACCACCTCCGTATAAGGCAGTTGGAAGAGTAGTATGCCAACAAAGAATCGGATGCTCCTGCCAAAAATATTTTTGATAGATTCTTCATATACATTTTTCTAAAAAAACAAGTTGAAATATTTCGAAGGATTTATCTATATCAAATATATGGGGAGGAATATAGATGACAAAAAGAAGTTTTTTCTCTTTTATCCTTGCATTATTTTTCATGACGGGGGCTTTTGGTTCGTGTTCTTTTGCCGCTGAGAAGACTTCCCCTCAAGACGACTTTTATGAATACATAAACAGTCAACAGCTTGAGGAATGGGAAATCCCTGCTGATTCCCCATATATTTCATGGATATATGAAATATATGAAACAGTCGATCAAAGAATGGAAGACATCATCACAGACCTTGTTCAAACACCCATCAATTTCCCAGAAGGCGATCCAGAACAGATGATTGCCGACCTATACCGTACAGCTGTAGATTGGGAAACGCGAAACGCTACAGAATTCGGCGATACAGTAAGCCAAATGATTGAAGATATTGAAAACGCACCGGATCTATATTCATATGTAGAAGTCATCAGTAACATCTATTATGCGTATGGTATTTGTCCGCTTTTTTGTTTTGATTATACAATTGATCAAGCGGATTCATCAAAATTCATATTGGATTTTCATGTTCATTCTACAAATCTTGAAGACGTCTGGAAAAGCGATGACGTTTCTTCTGAAAAGGTCAAAAACGCTTATTTAGACCATATAAAAAATCTTTTCATTCGCTATGGTTTTGACGCCCGCAAAGCGCAGAAAAGAACCGATATGTGTCATGAAATCATCACTCTGCTATCGAATGCATCGCTCAATCAACAGGATCTATATGATCCCGAAATTACCTATAATGTATATCATTGGGACGCATTCTTTACTTTTATGTCCAATTTGGACCGTGAATCCATCCAAAAAATTTATCAAATTGAAAACGAACCAACTATTGTAATCAGTCAAGAACACCTGGCGAAAATATTGAATGATTATTTAACGCCTGACAATCTAGAAAAATTAAAAGCTTACGCGCAATATGTAATTTTAGACCAGGTCGCTTGCTATACATCCCGTGACAATATGGAACAAAGTCTGAAAATTTCGGCTATAATCGCCGGACAGGAAGAACCTACGGAAATTGACCGTGCGATCTTGGATCTCATTTCCCATGATCTGAAATATGCGTGCGGAAAACTCTATGTACACCGTTATTTCCCGGAAGAGTCCAAACGTGATGTAGAAGAAATGATCGATATGTTAATAGACGAGTATAAACAACTGATTCAATCCAGCGATTGGTTGAGCGCCTCCTCCAAGGAATATGCCATACAAAAACTGGATCACATGATCGTTGCAGTAGGCTATCCCACAGATGAAAAATGGTTGGACGTTTACAACTATGCAGAGATTATTCCGCCCTCTGACGGAGGCATTTATATCGAGAACATTCTGTCCTTATATCAATCTGAGCGAAAATTCCTGATCGATTTATACCAAAAGCCTGTAGACAAGGAAATCTTTTTATGGATGGATCCGCCGCAAACGGTAAATGCCTTCAATTCCCTTAACTTTAACGCCATCATTTTCCCTGCCGGCATTCTTCAAGAACCTTTTTATTCGCCGGACGCGACGCTTGCGCAAAATCTTGGCGGAATCGGCGCCGTTATCGGGCACGAAATCAGCCATTCTTTTGACAATAACGGCGCGTTATATGATATAAACGGGAATTATCTCAACTGGTGGAGGGAAGAAGATTACGCGGCGTTTGAAACACGTGTACAGAAGGTTGCCGCTTATTACCATAATTATCCGATCATCGACGGATACTTTGTTGATGGAGACCTAACCGTTTCCGAAAACATCGCGGATTTAGCTTCTCTGGAATGTATCACTTCGATCCTTGAAGGCAACAATGACGCTCTTCGCGAAGCCTATGAACAGTGGGCGACCATATGGGCCGGCAAATACACCGACGCCTATCTTATCAACATCGCTCGTTTTGATGTACATTCACCGGCTAAAGTGCGGGTGAACGCTGTATTGTCATCCATGGACAAATTTTACGAGCTATATCCTATTGAAATAGGCGACGACATGTACGTAGCGCCGGAAGATCGTCCCCAAATTTGGTAATTGGTAAAATGAATTCTCATATTGTTTATCGTATTTAAGCAATTTACAGCATTAAATCCGATTTCT
>CALXSZ010000016.1 GCA_944391275.1 uncultured Syntrophomonadaceae bacterium | reverse complement strand
GCTAAAGGTCTGGACATACATGATATAACGTAAATCGGATAAGCTGGTAACCAACGTGATCATGCCTAAGGCGTTGACCGCCAGCAATAGAAGAAGCGAAACTATCATTTTCGGTAGCCAATGCGTTTTGGGATGATTGCGTAAATAGAGCAAAACCAAGAGTCCTGAGAGGGTGGGGTATAAGATGGCGGCCCCCAAAGCATAAACTTTCGTCCAATCCATGCCCAGAAAGTTGACGCCGGCTGCGCCGATCAAGCCAATCCCCGTGAGAATCCACAAAGTCCGGCTCTTTGGACGAAATAGGTAAGCCAAATACAATAATCCTCCCGCCATCAAACTGACGGCAATCAACGCTCGGTTAACGGTTGAAGGTCGCGATGCGTCTAAAGTTGGAAGATCTCCGGTTACGGTAAAGCCCTTGTCGACCATGGTATGGTGAAAATCCTGAATTACTTCATACGTATCGTCTAAGTTTTTGGAGATCGTTTGCGTGGCGTCGTTAAAAGGCTGTATGTACATGATCCGAAGCCCACGATCCACGACCGCCCGTACCCAACGATAGTACCGATCGCTTTTTTGTTTGACAAAATCGTCGCTGCTGGTGGAATATGTGCGGTTAATCGGATAATCGGCAGCTTCCATTAGATCATCTAAGCCTTCTTGCTCCAGGTATAATATCTGGTTAGAATTTTCAATGACCCCGATGGTTAGACCATATTTTTGGGTCAGGTCCGCAAAGTAAGCGACGTCTTCCGGGGTCGCTTTTAATACGGTATTCGCAAAAATGACGGTTTTTACGTCATAATCCCGAATCACTTCTTCGTATTCCTGGACGTAATCTTGATTGGATCCCGTCGTTGCGCCCGGACGCAAAACGATATCGAATCCGTTTTCTTGTAATTGATCCAGCCGTTCAAGGTCAAACCCTAAACGCATATCCACTTCCGTATCGCCCTCTACATTAGGATTTAATGGAGAGAGTTCCGTATGGATAATAAAGAAAAAGCGATTTGGATCCTCAATAAACGTCCATTCATCTGCAGTCAGACGTCGGCTCAGACGTTCATTCAAGAAAGTTGCGGTAGATTCGTCGGTGGTGACGGCCACCAGAGAATAGGGATTAATGGACGTCGCAGTTATTTCCGCCTGTATGCGCGTAAAAAGTTCGGGATCCCATAATTGCATGGAACTTAGTAGATCCCCGTATTCTTCCAGAGAAATTTTTCCCTCCGCGGCTAATTGGCGCAGCGAGATTTCCTTGACTCCAACGGCATGAACCCCTGCTTCTTTTAACTGCGTAAACAAATCGGATAGCGATTGTCCCGCATGGTAACTGGATTCGACAAATTGTTCATAATCGGCAACCGATAAAATGGTGTGATTTTTTTCCTCATTCTGCCAGCGTAATACCATACTGGTGCTGGCGGCTGCGATTAAACACACGAGAAGCACAAGCCAGAGGAATAAAATACACGGATTCTTTTTTGTTGTCATGAGCGAATAGTCTCCTTTTTACTGTTTTTGTATGTCGTTTTCGTTTGCGAAAATGACGTGATGTAATTTTAAACCAAAAGCGATGGCCAGATAAAGCAAGCTGCTGACGACAGCCGTTACGATAGCCGCTGCGATCTGCGTGCCGAAATAGATGCGTCCCAAAAAGATTACCGCCAGCATGCCGCCTAGAGGCAGCAAGAGTTTGAGAAAATAGGCGGGGACGCTGGAAAACATCCCGCCGCCTACTTCGCGGCGTAAAAGAAAATACATCACAACAGCATACAGCCCCATGCAACAGGAAGTCGATAGAGCGATTCCCGTGATCTGGAAGCGCCGATACAAAAGGAATGTGAAGAGCGCGTTCAAAATAAGACAAATAAAACTGATGAGCATAGGGATTTTAAATTTTTTCAAGGCGTAGAAAACGCGATTAAATACTTCCTGGCAGGCGTATCCAATCACAGCGAAGCTGTAAAAAAGAAAGCTTAAAGCCGTTAAATAGGTAGAGGTCTCATTAAAAGCGCCGCGTTCATACACCAAAGAGATAATTTGCTGGTGGTAGCAAACGACTAGAACTAGGTATGGAAGCAAAATGAAAAGAAATACTTTAAAAACATTGGACATTAACGCCCGGATTTTTATTAGATCAAGAGCCAGGCAATAACTGGAAAGCCGGGGAAAAATCACGGTCGTCATGGCGATGATAATGACGCTGGTAACGGTGATGAATAAATTGCTTCCAAAAGAAAGCGCTGCGGCGGTTCCGTCTTCTAAGTTGGTAGCGAAAGAACGGTCGACAATTAAGCAGAGCTGAAGCAGAGAATTCCCCAGCAAAATTGGTAGTAAATTGCGGTAAAGATTTCGGCTGTAAGGATCCAGAAAATTCAGCTTCCGTCCCATATGGTACCCGTATTTCAACAATACGGGACATTGAATAATGTATTGCAAAAGCCAGCCTAAGGTGGTCATATACCCTAAAAACAACAGGTCGCCCGGCCGTAAAAAGAGTGCGAAGATAATCATCAAATTAAAGGGCAAACTGATTAGGGAAGAAAGTAGAAAGTGCCCATGAACTTGCAGGATTCCCGCGCTAAAATACGCCAAATTAACAAAAAGTAACGTGGGCATCATAATCCGGCAAAGCGTCACTGAAAGGGCGTTCACTTGCTCATCGAGACCTGGAGCAATAAAATGTGTAATGGTTGGTGCGACGACTATGCCCAGCAATGAAAGAACCGTACCGATCAACGTGATCTGCGAAAACAAATTGGCGATGTAGGCTTGGGTTTCCGCACGGCTGCGGTTTTTTAGGTGGTCGGTTAAGTCCGGAATGTTAACGGATGAAAGCGCGTTGCCAATGCTGGAAAAAAGCAGGGAAGGCAAGCTGAAAATCGTTTGGTAGGCATCCGTAATGAGGGTTGTACCAAAGACCGATGCAAACAACACGTCGCGCAAAAAACCCAACGCTTTTGAAAAGAAGATGGCGAGAGAAACTGCGATGAAATTACGCCCGGTATTTTTCGAATGGGCAGCGGAAAGATCGTTTCCAGGGGCTGGCTTCGATTCTGCTGAAGCGATCTCCACATCCGAAGCGGACTTTTCAGAAGCCGGCGGATTGCGGCGGACGATTTGCAAAGCGATTTGGGCATTTTCGCAAGCCTTTTCACGCAGTTCTTTCGCCATTTCCGACAACTGTTGCTGTTTTGCCTGATTAGACAGCAGTTCTTGAATTTGCTGTTGCATTCCGGGCATTTCCAAAGGAAGCGGAGACATATTGAAAATTTCGAGAAACGCCTCAACCTTTGGATCATAGGAAATCCCGGCAAAAGGAACTCCGCTGCGCGCGGAAAAAACCAGGGCGTGCAGGCGCATTCCGATCATCAGTTTGAGATGCGAGATCAACGCAAGATGTTGTTCGCTGCTTAAGCAGCGGTCTTTTAAGACAATAGCCGGGCGTTTCATTAAAGCAGCGGTTTCTTCACAAGCAGGAATATCATCGGGAAAAGCGAGTGGGATGAATAATATTTGATAACCCTGTTGACTTAATGCGTCAAGTTGAGCCGCCAAAACCGGTTGGTAACCGTCCAAGCGTTTCCAGGAACGTAAGGAAACGCCAATCAGAGGCTGAGCTTGCAGATGAATACTTTCCAAGTAGGCTTGGACGTCGAGGAAATCTTCCCGGCGAGGCGTTAACGCAAATACCGGGTCGGCCGTGACCTTCATAGGGGGACGGGTCACGCCTAGTTCGCGTAAAAATTGCATGGATTTTTCATCTCTTAATGAAATAAAATTGACGTGATTCGCAACGAGGCGCATGAGAAATTTACTAAAACGACGGTTGATGGGACCAACGCCCTGTGCATAAAAAACCACCGGCCTACGCAGCAGTCGAGCGAGCGCCACGATGCCAATATAATAAGGAAGCGACCGGGCGCTTGTTACATCCTGGAAAATGCTTCCGCCGCCGCTGATTAAAAGATCGCAACGAGCGAGCGTCGGGATGACGGCGAGTGGATTCATATAATGAACGGCCGAAACTTGGTGTAGGGCCCGCGTTTTTTTAGGAGCGCCGGAAAGTACGGTGAATTCTGCTTCAGGAGCATATTGATGAATCGAAGAAGTAATAGCTGCCAACAAAGCTTCGTCGCCAGCGTTATCAAATCCGTAATACCCGGAAAGGACGATACGCATGTAATAACCTCCGAATTGCTAAACAGTCTTTCGCGAAGAAAAAACTTCCAATTTTATTATTATATCAGGTTATGGGCAAGGATATAAGGGGAAAAAGAAAAGAAGAAAGTCTAATTTTATACGAACAATTTGAAAAAATAGAAATGGGTGGATTTTCCCGCCATTCTATGGTATCGTAATGAAACAGGACTTGGAAAATTTATTGGAGAATTTTTGAAAAAAAACCAGAGTTTTGTTCTTTTTACAAGCTTAGCAGGGTGGACAGCGCTCAGGATGGATGCTACAATAAGCATGTCGAACGAAAAGAACAGGATGGTTTAAGGAAGGAAATATCGATGTTTGGAGTCAAATTATTAGCCATTTTCTTCGCTTCTGGAATGATTGCGTTTTGCCTGGGGCCTTTTTCCATTTGGCTCGCGCGGAAAGTTGGAGCGGTCGATTGGCCCAACCAGCGGAAAGTGCACAACCGTGCCATGCCGCGCATCGGCGGAGTGGCGATTTTTGCTGGAGTAATGATTCCAGGGCTTTTTGTGTCGATGGTTGTTCTGAAGGGAGATTATATGCCTTTCTGGGGCATATTAGCCGGTGGAACTATTGTTTTTTTGGTTGGACTTTTCGATGATTTATACCAGCTAAATCCCTGGGTCAAATTAGGCGGACAATGTGTGGCGGCTTGCGTGGCGATGGGGTTTGGATTGCGGGTTCATTTTATTACGAGTTTGTCAGAGGGCATGCTTGGTTTAGGCTATCTTAGCATCCCGATTACGTTTTTATGGCTCGTTGGCGTAACCAATGCCGTCAATTTGATTGATGGTTTAGATGGACTAGCGGCTGGCGTATCCGGAATCGCCGCTTTATCCATGGGCATTGTGGCTTATATGCAAGGACAACCTTCGCTGCTCGTATTAAGCGTGTTGATTGCCGGAGCCGTTTTAGGTTTTTTGCCGTACAATTTCCATCCAGCGCAAACCTTTATGGGAGATTGCGGATCCAATTTCCTGGGATTCTTGATGGCGGCGACCGCAGTACTGGGAGTGGTAAAAACCACGGCCGTTATTTCGCTGATTGTCCCGATTTTAATTCTGGGAGTTCCGATTTTGGACACATTTTTTGCCATTATTCGCCGTGTGCATAATCGCGTGGGGATTTTTCAGCCGGATAAAAATCATTTGCATCATCGATTAATGTCGATGGGCTTAAGCCACCAACAAGCCGTTTTAGTTATTTATGGCATCAGCGCCTTTTTCGGAGGCAGCGCTATAATTATGCGTATGGTAACAACCCCGGAAGCGATGTTGATTTTAATGATTGTACTGATTATCGTTGCCATTGGCGTAGGGAAAACAGGGGTCTGTACGGCGCGTACCCCTGTTTCGGAAAGAATGGAATCGGTTAAAAAAATAGAAATTGGAGCAACTTCTGAACAGATGCATAGCGCAGATAAATCAGCTTGAGCAGTGGCTTTAGAAGGTTGAGGAAATTTGATCATGAAGAACAAAATAGGAATCATTATTGGGTGTATTTTATTGTGCATACTTTTGGGCTTCCTTTTTTTTAAAGGAGGACAGTCGTTGGTTGGATTCGTATTAGGCCGCGATGAACAGGTGCAGGCAGAACCGATCGAAGAAGCCTTAACCGATGAAGAGGGTATGTTGGAGGTGCAGGAGGGAGAACGCACGAATGTTCTTCTTTTAGGCATAGATGCGAGGGGCGGGGAAGAGGACGCCCGAACCGATACGATGATGTTGGTTTCAGTGGATCCCGATTTGAAAAAAGCGGTTATTATTTCGATTCCACGGGATACGCGCGTAACAATTTATGGAAGCGAAGAAAAGATCTGTGTGGCGAATGTTTATGGAGGAACGGATCTGGCTAAACGAGAGGTCGAGGAATTGCTTCACACGCATGTTGATTATTATGCTAAAGCCAATTTCGAGGGGTTTGAAGAAATTATTGATATTTTAGGCGGCGTGACGATTGAGGTTGAACAGCGTATGTATCGCCCCAGCGAAAATATTGATTTACAACCGGGACTTCAAACTTTAAACGGACGAGACGCCCTAAGTTATGTTCGTTACCGTAGTTATGCGATGGGAGATATTGATCGAACGACCCATCAACAAAAATTTTTAACAGCAGTGGTCGATAAGGTCACTCAGCCCTCGACTTTATTAAAAATTCCGGCGTTATTAGGAGCGGTTCGAGAAAATGTGGAAACGGATATGCCCATGAGTAAAATGATTCAAATGGCTAGTTGGGCGCCGCTTTTTGATGCAAACAGTGTCGTGACCCAAACGCTTCCCGGATATTTCTTGGATATACGAGACGCCTATGGCAATCTTCTTAATAGTTACTGGGAAGCTGATTCGGATATTCTACCTCATCTGCTCGATGATTTGTATCAGGGAAAAACGTATGATACGGTTAATCAGGTAGGAGGGGTGACCGAGGTTGTGGGAGGCGGCGTTGTTTCAACGCCGCAGGAAGCACCTGTTGTACCAGAAGTCGTTGAAACAGATACGAACGCCCCGGAAGAAAACGAGAATCTTCAAGAGGAAAGCGGCGATCCGGCGCATGAGGGACAGCCTGCATCCACAGAGGATGGACCGACTCTGAACGATGAAGGTGGGGAAGATCTTGTTTTACCCAACGAAAATGAAACCGGGGATTTAAATGGGGGAGCTGCCGAAAACATAGAAGCCGCTGAAGATGCTGAAACGGAAAGTACTGAAACGGAGAGTACTGAAACGGAAAATACTGAAACGGAGAGTACTGAAACGGAGAGTACTGAAACGGAGAGTACGCTCCGCCCCGAAGAAGTTCTTCCGCCGGATACAGTGGATAATCCTTCCGAAACAAACAGCGCGCAAGAAGATCCGATGGAATCGGAATCAACCTCCAAGGAGGAAGAAGTCGAAATGGATCCCAGTTACTTATTCGAATCTTCTCCGGAGGATACAGCACCCAATTCCTCCGAAGAACTTCAAAATGATTCAACCGCATCGGAAACGGATCAAGATGAGGTTGTTTCTCCCATACCCAATCTCGAAGATGTTCAACCGTAGACACATGCAACCTTTCGTCTGATAAGGGAAATCCCTATCAGACGAAAGAGACCTATCTTACGACAATCATTTTTCCATTGATTCACGATATTTTCCTGTAAAAATCGTTTAAACGCTTTCAAGTGAAAGTTTTATTCTTTTTTTTCGTAAAGAAAGTAGTACCATGAATACCCTATAATACCCTATAGAAAGAAAATAAAGAGGTTCATCGAATGAGAAATTCACAGAAGATTGGATATCCATATATGCGGATAATTGTTTTTTTAGCCGCTGTTTTGGGTTTTATTGCAATAATATGTACCGAAGCCTGGGCGGCGCAAGTGACGGCTAGCGTAGCAAATGTAAGAATGCAGTCGGAAAGTACGGGAGAAATTGTGGGAACGCTCCCGCAAGGCACAACGGTTACGATTTTACAATGGTCAGGAGAATGGGCCCAAATTCAATCCAATGGAATGCAAGGGTGGATGCATCAGTCGGTTCTTTCGGCTCAGCCGGATGATTATGTACAGGTGAATGAAGATGCTGTTAACCTGCGTAGCGGGCCCGGAACATCCTATGACTTAGTGGATAGCGCTGTAAGAGGAGAGCAGCTGATTTTATTAGATGGAAGCACGGAATGGTATCATGTGCAGACGCTGGATGGAACCGTTGCATACATATTAGGTTCGTTGACGACCGGGAATAGTTCGGCTTCTGCGAGTCCTGCATCCAATGAATCGGCGTCCAATACCTATGTTGAAATTACGGGAACGACCGTAAATCTTAGAGAGGGACCAGGAACGGAATACGCCTCTTTGGGAACGGTTTCCCAGGGAGAAAAATTTGTCTATCTTTCTCAAGTAGGCGATTGGTATGCGGCTCAAACGAATCAGGGCGAACAAGTTTATATTTATACGGGATTATCTCGCATCACAACGGATTCAACGGAAACGTCGTCGGATCAGACAACGACAAATGAACAAACTGCGGGCGATTCGACGGCGCTGCCAACAACTTCTGTAAGTGAACTTTCTGCACCCAGCGTATATTTGAATGGCGTGCTTTTATCTTTTGACGATGTCGAACCGATGATTATAGACGATCGGACGATGGTGCCCATGCGCGCTATTTTTGAGGCGATGGGCGCAGAAGTTTCATGGGTTGAAGCCACTCAAACGGTTGTGGGCGTAGGGAAAGACCAGACTATGGTTGTTCTTCCAATTGGATCTAACCAGGCGACTGTCAATGATACAACGGTTACGTTGGATGTTCCTGCCCAAATTGTGGAAGATCGTACATTAGCGCCTCTGCGTTTTGTAGGGGAAGCTTTAGGTGCGACGGTAGCCTGGGACCCTGTTACCAGACGAATTGATATTACGCAAAGTTTACCTGTAGAAGAAACCCCCGAAATACCATCGGATCAAGAGCAGCCCGTAACGCCGCAGGAACCTGAACAGCCGGTTGATCAGCCGGGAGATTCGGAAACATCATCGGAAGAAATAACGCAGGAACCCTTGGATATTAATCGCAGTTATTTGCACATTGGAACGGAGAAAAATGAAATTGGGTTAAGCGTTAAATTGTCTGGTATGGAACAACTGAATCCACAGGCTTCTAAAGAAGGCGACGTCATGACTTTAGAGTTTGAAGGAAGGTATATCCGTGAGGCGGTGCATTTAACTCAGGCGTTAGGCGGAGGCGATTTGCAGATTGATGCGGAAAACACAGAAAATGGGGTTACTGTTCGTGTTACCATGCCGGAAAGCGTGGAGTGTCAATTCGCTACTTCCGACGACGGAAGAGAGATGTCGTTAATCATTGAAAATCGAATTCGTAGCGTTGGTCGCAAAGTATACGGTGAAAGTGACGAAATGATCACGATTGCGACGGTTGTACCGGTTCAATATCAATATTCGGTAGACGGACGAACCATGACGTTGATCTTAAGCAACACGTCTATTGGAATTGCGGAAGAAAAATATAGCTATTATGGTTCTGTGATGGATATTATGACGGTTACGCAGGTCGAGGGAGAAAACGGACCGGAAGTCCATTTGGTTTTACAGGCGAACCAGGATTGTAAATTTAATACGTTATTGGGTGAAGACGGCGTATTAAATATTGCGGTGACTTCTTTGACGGAAGACGAATTTTCTTCCAGAAGTGATCGCTTGGTTATGATTGACGCAGGACATGGTGGAACGGAAAAAGGCGCGTTATATGGCGGAGTGGATGAGCGAGAAATTAATTTAGCCATTGCTCTGAAATTGGGGGCTTATTTACAATCGCAAGGAATTGAAGTGCTCTACACGCGAACGGGAGATCAAACGGTAGGCTTAAGCGAAAGGGCGCAAATGGCTAATCAAGAACGGGTCGCGATGTTTGTCTCGGTGCATTGCAATGCAGCGACAAGCGCCAGTGCGAATGGCACGGAAACGTATTTCTATGCTCCGATTGAAACGCCGGAATTGTTCTCTCAGAGGATGGAGCGTCAGCAATTGGCCGACTGTATTCAGCGGAATGTTATTGCGTGGAACGGCCTTTATGATCGCGGAACCAAAGAGAAGAACCTGGCCGTCTTACGGGAAACCAGAATGCCTTCAGCTTTGGTGGAATGCGGTTTTCTAAGTAATGATGCGGAACGGGCAAAATTATTGGACGAAGATTTCCAACAAAGACTTGCAACAGGAATTGGAAACGGCATTATTGAATATCTCAATATGAACTTGAAGGATTTAACCATTAATCCTGTATATTCATAAAAGAACGAAAGAAGATAATATGATTCAGCCAAAAGATCATTTAACGCAACAGACAAAGAAAGGGTGCAGAAGGTGGAGCCTTTGTCCGTTTCTTTGTTTAGGAATTTGGTTATTTGTTGCTTTGCAAATTTCCCTAAATGAAAAGGCTCCTACGGTACTTTTGAACGACCGAGTAGCGCAAATCATTGGAACGGAAAGTCTTCAACATGGGATTTGCACCGCTTTAGAGTTAGATGGAAAAGATCAGTTAATAGGTTTAGCGGATAGTGGATTGGATCAAGGGGATTTGGAACATTTGCCCGTTGATTTAAGGGGCGATTCAGGCGAAAAATCGCGCATTGCCTATTTGCAATCTATGGTAGACAATGTGGTTCCGAGCGATTCGGATGGACATGGAACGCATATGGCGGGAATCCTTGTTGGAAGCGGGGCGGCGTCAAATGGGAAATATCGTGGAATAGCGCCGGGTGCCAGCTTGTATTTTCAGGCTTTAACCAATGGACAGGGAGGTATCAGTGTACCCGAAGATGCGGCAACGCTTTTTCAGTCTCCCTATACCCTTGGAGTACGTATTCATGTGAACGGGTGGGGCGAATTAAAAAATCAATACAGTTCACGAACCGCTTCGATTGATCGCTTTATAGAGGAACATCCGGATTTTTTAGCGATTTTTAGCGCGGGTAATGCAGGACCGGAGAAAAGCAGTCTAACGGCGGAAGCCAATAGTAAAAATGCTTTGGTTGTGGGCGCTAGTCAAACACCCAGACCTGCTGTGAGTGCAGATGCGTCGGATGCGGATGCTGTATCCGGGACATCCAGTGCAGGACCAACCCAAGATGGAAGAATAAAACCGGATTTATTAGCGCCGGCCTCTGCCGTTGTTTCCACGGCGTCTTCCCTGATCAAAAGCAATTTTGCGCCGAATCCCCAATATACTATTTTGGGCGGCAGCAGCATGGCAGCGGCCGTTACAGGCGGCAGCGCGGCGCTGTTATCTCAATACTTGCAGCAAACCGATCAAAATATGCAGCCTTCTGCGGCATTGATAAAAGTTTTACTGATACAAGGAGCGCGAAAAACCAGTACGGACGTTTACCGGTATGGATTTGGCATTCTGGATATGACAACAACGATTTTATCCTTGCAACACCAGTTGGTGCAATGGGAAGATCAGGCGATAGCGCTGTATCAATCGGAGGCGCGGGATTATTACTATCAGGTGACAAACCCCGAACAAGCCTTAACGGCGACGTTGGTTTGGACGGATCCGGTAGCGCCAGAGGGAAGAGAGGGAAATCAGCTGGTGAATAATTTGGATTTACAACTGATTGCTCCCGATGGAGAAGTCTACTATGGAAATGATTTTTCCCATAGCGGCATTTCGGATACCGTGAATAATGTTGAGCAAATTGTTATTGAAAACCCCATAGTGGGGACGTATACGTTGCGTGTCGCTGCACAGAAGATTCAAACGGAGGACGGACAAGATTATGCGGTCGCTTATGGGCAAAATATTGCT
>CALXSZ010000015.1 GCA_944391275.1 uncultured Syntrophomonadaceae bacterium | reverse complement strand
AACAGATTTCAAAGAAAATTGAAATCTGTTTCCATTTTTTTGTCTTTCTTTCTTCTTTTCCGCTCCTGTTCCGAATACGATGTACAAGCAGAATCAAATTGGATCAGGGAGGAAGAAAACGTTGAAGTTGGATTGGTGGAAAGAGGAAGGAGAGGAAATATGCCGGTGGTTTAAAAGCGATAGTGCTGCCGGTTTAAATCAAAGAGCGGTACAGAAACGCTTAGAACAAGGAAAAAATGAGTTGGAGCAAGAGAAAAAAACTTCTGCGCTGCGGATATTTTTGCTGCAATTTACGGATACCATGGTGTTGGTACTGATCGGCGCTACGATTTTGTCTGCGGCGATTGGCGCTGTTGGCGACGCCATTACCATTTTCAGTATTGTCCTCTTAAATGCTATTTTGGGATTTGTTCAAGAATATCAGGCGGAAAAGTCCCTGTCTGAAATGCAGAAATTGACGGCGCCTAGGGCGCGCGTCATTCGTGATGGAAAGGAAAAAGAAATACCTGCTTCCGAGTTGGTGGTTGGGGATATTGTTCTGCTGGAAACAGGCGATCAAGTCCCGGCGGATCTCAGATTGTTAGAAACGGTTGGACTGGTGGTCGATGAATCGGCTTTAACCGGAGAATCAAACGGTGTGGAAAAAGATTCTCTACCACTTCCGGAAGATAATCTTCCCTTAGCAGAACGGAAAAATATGGCCTTTATGGGGACCGTCATTACACGCGGCCGTGGACGAGGCGTTGTGGTTGCGACCGGGATGAATACGGAAATTGGACAGATTGCGCGAATGATTCGGCAAACGCAATCGGAGATGACCCCCTTACAGCAGCGTCTCTCACAACTTGGGAAGATTCTCATTTTATTGTGTTTGGGCGTATGCTTGCTGGTTACTTTCTTGGGAATTTTGCGAGGAGAAGCTTTATTTACGATGTTTATGGCCGGAATTAGCCTGGCCGTAGCAGCCATCCCGGAAGGATTACCGGCCGTTGTAACCGTAGCGTTAGCTTTAGGCGTCAAACGCATGGTCAAAAAAAAGGCTCTCGTTCGAAAGCTCCCTGCGGTAGAAACCTTGGGATGTACGACGGTTATTTGCAGCGATAAAACAGGTACCTTAACGAAGAACCAAATGACGGTCCAACGTATGGCGACGTATGGAACACAATTTACTTTCAGCGGAAATGGGTATGAACGACAGGGAAAATTGTTGCTGGACAACGAACCAATTGCTTTTTATCGTTATCCTGTTTTGGAGCAAATGCTGGAAATCGCAGTTTTTTGTAATAATGCGCAAATAAAAGCCGAACGGAATACGTGGCGCGTACAAGGAGACGCCACCGAAGCCGCTTTATTAATTGCCGCCGAGAAAGCCGGATGTCGAACGGAGGGAATTCGCCTAAAAGAGTATCCTTTTGATTCGGAACGCAAATGTATGAGCGTAATTATAGAAAAAGAAGGGAAAAGTTGGTTATTGGTGAAAGGCGCGTTGGACGCCATTCTTCCTCGTTGTAAAGATTATCAAGATGAAAACGGTAGAGTTCAGAGCTTTAAAAAACCGATTCAGCAATACTTTTTGGATATTCAACAAGAATGGGGCGAACAGGCTCTGCGCGTATTGGCTTTTGCCTGGAAAGAATGGAAAGGCGCGGGGAAAAACCATAAATTTCCGGAAAATCCTGCACAAATGGAGAAGGATTTAATTTTTTGCGGTTTATGTGGGATGATTGATCCGCCTCGTTCAGAGTCGAAACAAGCGGTAAAGAGCTGCATCGAAGCGGGAATTGTGCCGGTGATGATTACCGGAGATCATCCCACAACGGCCGGAGCCATTGCATGTCAAATAGGATTAGCTTCCAACCATAACCGTGTCATAACGGGACATGAAATTGATCAAATGAACGATGCGGAAGTGTGCCGAAACGCTTTGGAAGAACATGTTTTTGCCCGTGTGGAACCGCAACATAAGCATCGAATTGTTCAGGTTTTGCAAAAAAATCGTCAAGTGGTTGCCATGACAGGGGATGGCGTCAATGATGCTCCGGCGCTTAAGGCGGCTGATATTGGCATTGCTATGGGAAAGGGGGGGACCCAGGTGGCCCGCGAGGCTTCGGCGATGGTTTTAATGGATGACAATTTTAGTACAATTGTTGAAGCCATTCGGGTAGGACGAGGCATTTATGACAACATTCGCAACTTCATTCGTTATTTGTTGGGTAGCAACGTGGGGGAAGTGTTGTTAATGTTTATCGCGTCCCTTTTTGGGATGCCTCTTCCGGTTCTTCCAATCCAAATTTTGTGGGTTAACCTGGTAACGGATGGATTACCGGCGATTGCGTTGGGGTTGGAACCGCCGGCTCCGGACGTCATGCAGAAAAATCCCCGGATGCGTGACGAGGGAATTTTTGCTCATGGATTAGGAAAAGCCATTTTAGGGCGAGGTTTATGGATCGCTTTGGTGTCGATTTTGTTTTTTGTTGGCGGCGTTATTTGGACGCGTTCCCAGGGCGGAGAGGATTTAGCTTTTGCCCGGACGCTTAGTTTTACCTCTTTAGTTTTTTCCCAATTGTTTTATGTATTTGCTTGCCGAGCCGAACAAGTGACAGCTTTTGAGTTAGGGTTCTTCCGAAATTGGCTTTTAGTAGCGTCGGTTCTGTTATCTCTCATCATGCAGATCGGTGTGGTAAGCGTCCCCTTTTTACAATCCATTTTTCAAACCGTTTCTTTACCGTTGCCAGCATGGATTTGTATTATTTTGGTAACGGGCGCAAGTTTCTTTAAAGACTGGCTATATTGGGTTTTATGCAGGAATCGGAAACAGAATCGTAAAAATCCACTTTCTTCTATTTAATCGCATGAGGAAAAAGTCACAGGCTTTTCATACTTTTCATAAGCTAGCAAAAACGGCAGTTGGAGGTGTGGAAAACTTGAAAGAAAAAGATCGGGACAAGGAAATTCAGGATCCAAAGTCACAAATCTATTTGGGAATCCTCATTGATCGGAAAAATTCTACGTGGCAAATCGGAAAAAGAAGCCGTTTCCTTTATCGAGAAATGACTGAAGCGGCGAAGATCAATCAAATGGTTTTATATTTTTTCTTTGCCCGGGATGTAGATTGGGAAAAACGTCAAGTATATGGGCATATTTGGGAAAGAGAACAGTGGGCGAAAAGCCTTTTTCCATTGCCGACCGTTATTTACAGCCGTATTGTTGAACGCAGCTGGGAAAACCGTACGGTTAATCAGGAGTTTTTGGCGAAGGTAAAGCAAGATCCGCAGACGACCTTGTTCAATTCCCGATTTTTGAATAAATATGAGGTGGCCCAAGCCTTAGGAGTTTATCCGGAATTGCGCCCTTATTTACCTCAGACGGACGCAGGGTCGCAAGAAAATTTAAAGAATATTTTGAACCAACATCCGGATGTTTATATCAAACCCATTGATGGATGTAAAGGGCAAGGAATTATTTTTATCCAAAGGAAACATCCCCATACGTGGATGTTGAAAAAAGCGAATTCGGTGTCTATGCGATCGGTGCAAAATTTTGAGCAGCTCGTACAGATATTAGATAAATGGCGGGTTCCTTTGGAAAAGTGTATTCTTCAACAGGCGATTTCTCGTGCGTTGTACCGGGGAAGAAATTTTGATATCCGGGCTTTAGCACAAAAAAATGGCGAAGGAGAATGGACCTATGTTGGAGCGGCAGCCCGACTGGCTGCTCCCGGAAGAGAAGTTACCCATATGGTTAATGGGGGAAAACGGATTTCATTGATCCAAATTTTCGAAAAAAATTCCCATTTGAACAAAAAGAAAAAACAGATTCAAAGCGAATTACGTTGGCTATGTCAGGTTGTTCCAAAACTCTTAGAGAAACAAATTCCGCTGAATTGGGGATTATTTGCATTTGACATTGCTTTGACGCCAGACGGAAAACTTTATTTATTAGAAGTAAATTCTCGACCTGGTAGTTACAGCGAACGAAAAATTCGTCGGCGCAGTTTGGCGTACCTCATGGCATATTGCCGGTACTTAGCGGAAAGGGGATCAGAATCGTGAAAATTCGTTTTTTCATCTTAAAAGATCAAATGGGAAACCAATTAAGCGAATATTTCCAAAACCATTGGGAAGAGTGTCAAACACAAGAGTTTCTTTTTGCTCAAAATACTTGGCTAGATATTCATGGGCGATCTGGACTGAAAGAAGGAGCCGAATATACGTTCAACGCCCCTGAAGCGTTAAAAAATGCTCTGATGGAAGGAAATAAACAAGAAATTTTCCGATTAAACCGGATTCCGGTTAGTCGAGTGGGCGAGGAAGAACCTCTCCGCTCACTGGAAGCGTTGATATTGGACCAAAAATTACTTTTTTTACGAATGCAACAGGATAACGGGAAATTTAAATATGTTAAACCAGCTTCTTACCCGATGGTATCGGATTTGGCCAAACGGGCCGCCTATTTGTTAGGACTTGATTTTGCGCTTGTCCAGGTTGTTATGAACCGTCAGCGGCGTTATGTGGTCCGAAAAATTAATCCTGCGCCAAAAATGCGGGAAAAAGACTTTTTGACTTTAACAAGGTATATTGAAAAATTAAAACAAACCCTTCCCAATACGGGAGGGGAAGTCTTGTTAGGAGCGGATCCGGAATTTATGTTGGCGAATGGACGAAATGGAAAAATGATGTTTGCATCCGATTTTTTTCCACGTTTGGGAAGAGTTGGATGTGACGATATTCGAAGCCGGAATCAACAAAAACGTCCGGTTGCGGAGATACGTCCTGATCCGGACTATTCGCCGGTCAAATTAACGGAAAATATTTTTTTGGCGCTCCGAGAAGCTGAACAAATGGCTCCCTATCGGAGCGTTAAATGGCTGGCGGGGAGTCAGCCGTTCAATAGTTTTTCCACCGGAGGACACGTTCATTTCAGTCAAGTTGCGTTTAATGGACACCTTCTAAGGGCGTTGGACGTTTATGCCGCTCTGCCGTTATTTTTGATAGAAGTTCCAGAAAGTGCGGCGGCGCGCAGAAAACGCTATGGGATGCTGGGCGATTACCGTTTGAAAAATTATGGCGGTTTTGAATACCGAACCTTGGCCAGTTGGCTGGTTTCACCAGAATGGACGCAGTCTGTTTTGTGTTTATGTAAAGTTATTGCGGAGTCGTATCCGGTTTTAAAGAGTCAAATCTTCTTGTCAGTGGAGAACCAACGGGCATTTTATCGTGGGGAGCGAGAGCTATTTCGAGAGATTGTGCTGGAAGAACTCTATCCGGAACTGAGGCAATTGAAAGCCTATGAAGTTTATGAAGAACCCTTGGAGTGGTTTTTCAAACAGATTAAAAATCAAAAAAGATGGAATGAAAAAAGTGATATCCGGATCAGTTGGGGACTAAGACCGGCAAACATTCGCCCCCGAAGAGCACGATCGTAATAGAGAAAGATGGATTAAACAACAAACTGG
>CALXSZ010000014.1 GCA_944391275.1 uncultured Syntrophomonadaceae bacterium | reverse complement strand
AATGCTATGCGGTTTACTGGCTCTCGTTTTTCCCAATAGTAATCAGATGACCAAAGAGTTTGTTCCGCGTCCGGAAGGGGTTGTCTTTATCGCAGTAATCGCGGCGGTGAGTATTGTCCAATTGTACGGCGTCAACGAGTTTATCTATTTTAATTTTTAAGAATCCCGCTGTGTGAAGATTCCCTTGGAAGGAGGCGAAACCGAATGCAAAGAGAAGCCCGGTGGATTGTGGGCGTTGTGGGGTTAACGCTGCTTTTGTTATTTCCGATGGCGGCGTTTAATTATTATATCGACCCGATGTGGACGTTTGCGCACAAAAATGATTATAATACCGATCAGATGCCATTTGATGAGCGGCAACAGAAGACCAATCAGATTTGCTTTCAACCCCAACCGTATGATGGACTTCTTATTGGCAGTAGCCGTTGTACGTATATGGATCCGCATGTTTTCTCAGAATCGGTTTATAATTATGCGGTGAGTAATATTCAATTATCCGAATATGCATCCTATATCCGTTACGCCAATGAACAGATGGGGCCTTTCCAAACGGTGTATGTGGGATTGGATTTTTATGGAACCAATCAGAATCAACCTGCGAATCCGGAGACGCCGGAAGCCGTCATTGAGAAAGCGAATGAACCGGGTTATCGTTGGAAGCTGCTCCTGTCCGGAGATACGTTCCAATATGCCTGGAAAAATTATGTGGCTTCTCAGGAAACGCAATGGCCGGTCAATTTCGCGTATAACCGGGATAATGTCAAACGCTTAAGCCGCGTTAGTTTAGAGGAAACCCAGCGGATGGAACAGGAAGGAATGGAAAAATACCGACAGGATATTTACCGGGATTATGTTTATGCCCCGGTAACGGAGCGTTTTCAGGAAATCCAATGGGCCGCCCCTACGAGCGAATTCGTAGCTTTTACAACTCCCGTTCACGAAGATTTTTTCGCCTTAATACTGGAAATGGGGCTTTATGAATATTATGAGCAGTGGCTCCGGGATAGCGTGGAAAGTTTTGGACAAGTTTATCATTTTATGTATATCAACGACGTTACAAGAAATTTGGAAAATTTTTATGATGGTAGCCATGTTTATCCGGATGTTGCTGCAAAAATGGTTGCTTTTATCGAGAATCCTCAAACGTCACAGGAAGATTTTGGTATTGTGTTGACTCCGGAAAATCTGGAGGAGTCGTTGGAAATGATGCGGGAACGAGCGCAAGAAAGCGTGCAAAAAACTTCTTAGAGGAGCTTTAAGCGCGCCCTCTTGTATTTTGATGCTAAACGCCGTATCATCTAAAGGAGAAAATAGGAGGCGGACAGGAAAGATGAGAGTATTTTCAGGCGTACAGCCTACAGGAAACATTCATTTAGGAAATTATATTGGAGCGTTAAAGCAATTTGTGGATTTGCAGGATAAAATGGAAGCGCTATATTGTATTGTGGATCTGCATTCGATTACAGTTCCGCAAATACCGGAAGAATTATACCGGCACACGCTGGATGTAGCGGCTTTGTATATTGCGGTGGGCTTAGACCCGAAGAAAGCTTCGATCTTTATCCAGTCCAGCGTAAAAGAGCACGCTGAATTATCCTGGATTTTAACATGCCAGGCTTATACGGGCGAGTTAAATCGGATGACGCAGTTTAAAGATAAAAGTCATGGGAAAGAATCCGCACCGGTGGGGCTTTTCAGTTATCCGGTCTTAATGGCGGCGGACATTTTGCTTTACAAGGCCGATTGGGTCCCGGTAGGAAACGATCAAAAGCAACATATTGAATTGACCCGGGATTTAGCCGTCCGGTTTAATAATAAGTATGGAGAAACGTTTGTGGTTCCCCAATATAAAGGAATGGAAGTCGGGGCTCGGATTATGTCGTTAGACGATCCCAGTGCGAAAATGAGCAAGAGCAATCCCAATGATTTCAGTCGTATTTCGCTTTTGGACGCTCCAGGAAAAGTCAAAAAGTCCATCATGCGAGCGACCACCGATTCTGAAACGGTTATTCGATTTGATCCGGTTGAGAAACCGGGAATCAGCAATTTGTTGACGATTTATAGCGCTTTTTCGGGAAAGACCATTCCGGAATTGGAACATCAATACGAAGGATGCGGATATGGGGCCCTCAAAAAGGATTTGGTGGAAGTTGTCAATGACACGTTACAGCCGATTCAGGAACGTTTTCAGGAGATCCGACCTTCCGAGGAATTGATAAAAATCCTGAAGCAGGGCCGCGACCAAGCGCAGGCTATTGCGCAGCAAACTATGCGGGAAGTGAAAGAGCGATTGGGTTTTGTGCAGCTTTAAAATTTTTTATGTGTAGGCAAAGGAGGAATTATGGATCGTTTCAGGTTATGGCTTTTAACGTTGCTTTTCGTGGCTTCGCTGTTTTTTGTTGTCCGGTTTTCATCCATTTTAGAAATGTTCCTCTTTTCCATTGGCATGGCCTATATATTAATGCCGGCTGTAAATGGCGCGGAGACCCTGTTTTTGAGAGTGCGAAAAACGAAAAAGACGGCGGTCGGCGAGAGGACAGGCTCCAAAGGCGTGCGCGGATTAGCGGTGCTGTTGGTGAATGTGCTGATGATTTTATTTGTGGTCGTTTTGGCAGGACTGATTCTTCCGTATTTAAGCCGTCAAATCGCTGCACTGATTCGGGATTTCCCCGCAATTCACGCTGGAATGCAAGAGGGGCTGAAAATGCTGGAAGAACAATTGACGCAAATGAATTTGCCTCCCAGCTTAACAGAACCCATCAGCAACTTTGTCGATGAATTGGATCGTTATCTGGTGAATCTTGCGTTGAGTTTGGTGACCTGGCTGGCTCAGGTGAGTTCAGGGGTTTTAAATCTGGTTATTATTTTTATTCTGCAAATTTATTTTTTAATGGATGGACCGCGTATTATTCGGTTTGGGCGCGATTATTTGTTGAAAAACCGTTTGAACCGGATCGTAGGATTTTTAGGAACCAGCGTAAAAATGATTAATCGTTATATAAAAGCTCAGATCCTGATTTCCGGAAGTATGGCGATCGTGGCTTTCTTGGGATTAAAAATCATTGGAATTCATTATGCCAGTCTGTTTGCGATTATGTTGTTTATCTTTGATTTTATTCCCTATATCGGCTCCATTGCAGGATCCGTCATTGTGATCGGCTTTGCTTTATTCACCGTGGATCTTAAAACGGCTGTAATTGTAGGGATTTTTCTGTTGGTTTTGCAACAGTTGGAAGGCAACGTTCTGGCGCCCAAAGTACAGGGAAAAACCGTGGGCGTTCATGCGGCGGCGATTATGTTGTCCCTGTTGGTGTGTTTTGAACTCTGGGGGCCGGTTGGGATGCTGTTTTCGGTTCTTTTGGCCGGCATGGCGAAACTGATTTTGGCAGATATTTTGGAGTATCTGGTTCATCCCCAAATGACGCTGGGCGAATTTCTAAGTAGCGGATACCCGATAGAAGAAGAAAAAGAAGAGGCGTATGAACTGCAAAAGCCACCGCTTGAAGAAGACGCTCCAGAAGAAAATGTTCCAGAAGAAAATGTATCACGGGAATAAATGAAAGGAGTTTTAGGACTGGATACAAGAATAAAGGACATGAACGCCGATCGGAGGAAAAAAGGAGAACA
>CALXSZ010000013.1 GCA_944391275.1 uncultured Syntrophomonadaceae bacterium | reverse complement strand
GGAAAATCCATTGAATCTTCCCGTTTTTATTTTCCCGATTTTTTGCGATTACAGTCTTTGCAGAGCATTTGACAGTTTTCCTGAACCGTTTTTCCGCCGGAATGCCATGGTTTTATGTGATCCGCTTCCATTTCCTTTAGATCGAATGCCTGTTTACAATGCATACAGATCCCTTTTTGCCTTTCATAAGCGATGCGTTTTTGCTTATCGGTAAATGTGCGTAAATTTAAATGCCGCTCATCCCCGCTCAATAGATATTCGTAAATCCCGGAATTTTTTGTTACCTCCTCATCTTCCATAAGGGGAACAATTTGACTTTCCAAAAACTGGGGGTCATAATTTTTCGTGCCGTATTTGTTGTAAAAAATTCCCCAATCCAGTCCTTTCATTTCCTTGCGCGGATTGGGAAAAAGAACCTCCACCCAATTGATAACGGCGTGGAAATATAACCATAATTCGTTTGCATTTGTATCGTGTTGATGCTCGGACATGTAATCCTCGATTTCTTTCCCGTCTCGGGCGGTAAGCCATCGTAGAGCCGTTTCCAAATAATTTTGGCGAATAGCGGACCCTTTTAGATAAGAATCGGCAATTTGATAGGCCGGACATCCTGTTTTGCTGAAATATTTTTTGGCGTCTGTTAACCATGGCCCTGTATAGATGGCATTGCGAAGTTCCTGATTGGTCAATTGTTCGCCTGCAATAATGATGGTCTTGAACCAGTCCAACTTTTCTTTGTCCGTCCCCTCGCAAATGTAAATCATCAGTTTGTAGTCGAGTATCTGTTTTTGTTCTGCCTGAGTCAGGTTGTGGAAAAATTGATAATTCACAGAAAAATCATCGTTTACATACTGACAAATGCTAACGGTTCGTTGTTGACCGTCCAAAATTTCAAAATGATCGTCGTCATTTTTCACCCAATACATAACATTTAAAGGAAATCCGTTACGGACGGTTTGAATGACGGCGTTTCGCTGTTTTTCTTTATAGATGAATTCGCGCTGAAAAGCAGGTCGAATATTGAGTTTTCCATGATACCCAACCACGCCGTTTTCGGCATAATCGGCATAACCATCCGTTACTTCGGATATCGGAATTTCTTTGAGTTTAATCTTCATTGGACGCCCCCTGCTTTCTTTTGATAACGATTCTGGCATATAAAGTCTTAGATATCCCATTGACTGTGATTTTAAATCGACCTTTGTCTGAGGTGAATTCCTTATCTATTCCTAAAAATTCGAATTGTTCAGGATTGTATTTATCCATAAAGGTGATCGGTACGCCCATCGCGCCGAAATAGTCGCACGGAATATCTGCCGTTTTGCTCACTTCAATAGCATCATAATTATCGTATTTGGGATATTTTTCGGGAGTGTAATGTCGAAACAGCGTCATATTTTCATGACGTTTCTGAATATCGGCGTTAGTAAACCAGCAGATATTCCCCATTCGTCTCCATTTTTGGCCGTTTTCATCTATTTTAAAATCCGTCTTTTTTTCTTCATAAAAATCCGGAACCCGAAACCAAAAATGACCACTGTTATAACCGAGCCAAATTTTGTTTTCTCGTATAAGAGGAAGGATTTCCCGATAAGTAATGGCGTTCTGATTGCCAATAATGATAAACGTTTTTTTGTGTTCCATGAGTAGGGCGATATACTCCCGAAACAACGAAAAAGGCGGATTAGTCACGATGACGTCGCATTCCTTGAGAATTTCAACGCATTCCGGGCTTCGAAAGTCACCGTTTTGAATCAGGGGAGTCTGCACATAATCGGGCAAATGAAGAGAACGCTCTGTTTCTCCGTTTCGGATAATTTCTAATTTATAGCTGGGACGGTTCGCGTCGTAGTGGGTAGAAATCAGTTTCTTTAGACCTAAGTGATAAAAGTTTAACTGAAAATAACGCCAGAAATTACTGTATTCTGGGTCGTCACAATTACAAAAGACAATTTTATCCTTGAAAACTCCTTTATAGTGTTTTAACTCATTTTCAATCAGGGAAATTTCAGTATAAAATTCGTTTGTTTTCCCAGATTTTGACATATGTAAATTGCTGTTTCCTGCCATTTCAGTACTTTCCCTTTTTTCGTGTTTAGCGATCGTCTTTTTGTGCAAATGATACTTCAAAATATATTGCTTTCGTGAATTAAAAGAAGAAAAATAGGACCATCCGCACTTGATTGAAGCGGTTTTCTACTTCATTGAAGCGGTTCTCTAAATTTTTTAAACATCAACGACGTTTTTGCGCGCGATTCCGTTTCGCTTGTTTTCGTAATTTTTTTCCATCTTCCGAGAAAATCAGTTGGTTTTTTTCTTGCTGAACCCTTCCGCCAATAAACTGATCCGCGCATCCGGGTGCCGCGACCAGTGTTTGTCCGGCGTTATACGTTAACGTTAATGGCAGATCCATTTCACCATATAAAACGCGGTAACCGTATTCTTTTACGAGCGGATGGTCTTTTAATTGCCGACGCAATTCTTGTTTGATAACCGATAGGCCGTTGCTGCTGTGATGACCTTGTCCATGATTGAAAACAATCACGTCTACCCCGTGCGCGAGGCACCAGGTCAGATTTTTTTCTACTTTTTCGAAAGCCCGTTCTACGTTTAAGCCATGTAATTCGACGTTTTCTATTTTCATGGTTTTCATCCTCAAATTTTTGTTTATTGTATCACAAAATGCAAGGAAAATCTTCTGATTTTGTTCCAACCGTGCTATACTTCAACCAATAAGAATGAAAAATGTGGGCAGCATGGAGAAAGGAGATGAGAAATTTGGATTTTGACGAGGTGGAAGTTTTAATTACGGAAGACGAGATCCGAAAACGCGTAGAGGTTTTAGGTAGACAAATTACCCAGGACTATCCAGACGGCGAACTGGTTGTTGTCGGAATTTTAAAAGGCGCTTTTATTTTTATGGCCGATTTGGTCCGTTCCATTCATCGCAATGTCAACGTAGATTTTCTGGAGGTATCCAGTTATGGAACGACGGCTGTATCATCCGGGCAGGTCCGTATCATGAAAGACTTGAAACATCCTATTGAAGGAAAACATCTATTGCTGGTAGAGGATATTTTGGATACCGGGAATACGTTAAAATATGTCGTCAATGTGATGCAGCAGCGCGATCCGAGCAGCATAAAAATTTGTTGTTTGCTGGATAAGCCGGCCCGGCGTGAAACAGCGATTCAGTGCGATTACGTAGGATTTCAAGTTCCAGATGAGTTTGTCGTAGGGTATGGTTTGGATTATGCGGAAAAGTACCGCAATTATCCTGCTATTTGCAGAATATGTCCGGAGACGATAGAAAAGTTTCCAAAGAATGGGAGAAACTCGTAAAAAAAGTAAGATGTATCTTTGCGGGAGCGACGTGACGAAAAACACGCCGCTCCTGCTTTTTTAGCATCCCCACGGGGATAAATCCCACGAAGTTATTGCAGATGTGAATTTTCTGGCGTCGTATGCCTCTGCTGTTGATTTTGTCATACAAAACCGCCTGAAGATTGTTCGGTCGGGTTGCCGTCTTTTTTCTGGAAGACGCATAATTCCAAAACTAAACTGTTATTCATTGCCAAGCAACTTTTCCTGTTTGGTTGTGGCTGTTACAAGTACGCAGGGCATTCCTTCCGGATGATATGGGGGGCTCTCTTTTTCAATGCCAATAATCCGCGTTTTAAATCTTTCTGTCTCCAGCGCCTTTGACACTTCGCGCAGAGCGGCCCGGATGAGTACAGTCTTTATCGTGGGGACTTTCGTTCATGAAAAGAATGTTCGTCCGTCTTATCTTCCTTATTTAGAAACTGTGCTGAATCAGCCATCGCTCCGCTTTCAACACTTCTTCCGTCACATCCGTGCCGTCTGAAAGAAGAACCTTCTCCTCCGGCAGCTCGCCGAAGCAATCAAGATGGACGTTTTCCGCGATCACATTTTTCAAATAGTTGTTATCATCCGAAAACCCAGGGTCCGGTTGGAGCTGGCACATATTATACGCTTCTAAAATGCCAGTAACGGGCGCGCCGTGGAGTGTTAAACTCGCATAGCGACTCAGATCGGAACCAATGGGACCAGCGTCTTTATAGAGTTTTACGATCTCGTGCAGCTTCATTTTTTCTTCTTCGGAAAGCGGGGAGAGCGTCTTGACCGTCTGAATATTTTCCTGAACCTGCTCTAAAGTGGACATGCCGGACAATATGCAGATTGCGCCCTCCAGGCTCCCGGCAAACCGTACGGCCCAGGATACAATGGAGACGTCTGGGTTCATTTCCTTTAGGGCATGGGCTACACTCTCCGGAACCTTTGCCAATCCGCCGCCCTTCACTGGTTCCATGATGACTACCTGCTTGCCGTGCTTACGGATGACTTCGTAGCATTCTTTTGCCTGGACGAATTCGCTTTCCCAGTCGATGTAGTTCAAGGCGATCTGGACAAACTCCACCTCCGGATGTTCCGTCAAAATCCGATCCAGCAGCGCGGCGGAAGAATGATAGGAAATGCCCAAATGACGAATCTTTCCCTCTGCTTTCCATCTTACCGCGTGTTCAAAAAGATGGCAGGTCTTTACTACTCCGCCGGATCCGTCGATTCCGTCGTAGTAGACGGTCTGGAGATTGTGCAGGAGATAGTAGTCGATATAATCGACTCCGAGCCGCTCCAACTGACTGGAGAAAATAGGTTCGATTTCCTCTTCCGTCTTCAAATTAAATGTGGGGAACTTTGTTGCAATCGTAAAACTACTGCGGGGATGTCGCTCCACAACAGCTTTCCGCGTGGCCTCCTCGCTTTTGCCTTCGTGGTAGACATAACTGGTATCAAAATAGGTATAACCTGCTGCCAAAAATGTGTCTACCATCTGAAACAGTTCTTCATAATCAAAATCGATTGGGTTGCCGCCCTTGACCGGCAGACGCATCATTCCAAAACCAAGATTACTCATTAATGCCATCTAGTATTCCTCCTTCATAAGATTGACATTTTTGCCTTATAAGAATAGCATATACCGAATAGTATTATACTCTTCGTCAATAGCAAAATGTATTTTTTAAGAAGATTTATGCTTTAGATCGTTGCAAACGTTTCAAAAAAACGGGCTTATCGCCCTAAGCGATCTAGTATTCTTTCAAAGAAGGGATGTTTCCCGGAATTAAAAGGAACGTCCAGACGCGCGGCTGTTTAGCCAGATGGACATGGAGACGTTTTATAGGATCGAACGCAT
>CALXSZ010000012.1 GCA_944391275.1 uncultured Syntrophomonadaceae bacterium | reverse complement strand
AAATTAAAAAAACACATATCAAACCCGGCTTCTTTCGCGCGCGTAATTCCAAGCAAACCGTTGGCGTTGGCTTGATCGTAGCAGCAAAGCCCGCCTTTTTCATGCACCCGTTGCGTAAATTGTTGAATCCGCTTATTATAAATCCCCGTATCTTCCGGATTGGCTACAATAAACGCGGCTGTTTTCTCACTGACGGCGCGTTGAAATTGCTCCCAATCGGGGAAACCGTCCGAATCCGGAGGAATATGGACGATTTGGTAGCCTTTGACGTGTGGTGCGGCTGCATCTGAAGGATGCGAGTATTGCGTGGTAATCACTTCGGTGCGTTGGGATTCCTCGCCGCGGGACACAAAATACGCACGCACCATCGACGCCATTAAAAGAGCGGCTTGGCTTCCACTGCCCGGCTGAAAAGTAAAACGCGACATCCCGGAGATTTCGGATAGATAACGTCCGGTATCGTATAAGATATGTAGGATACCCTGTACGGTAGATTCGTCCTGTAGGGGGTGTAAATCCTGCATTTCCGGCATGCGAGCCAGTTGATCGTTGACTTTGGGACTGTACTTCATGGTGCAAGTCCCTTGGCCAATTTCGATATTTAGATCCGCGCCGAGCGTCTCCTGAGATAATCGCATGTAATGCCGAAGAACGCGAGGCTGAGCGATTTCGGGGAGCAAAAGCGGCGTTTGACGGAGAAGTTTTTGGGGGAGCAGATCTTCGATGTTTCCTACGGCTTTTTGAATGGCGGCGGTTGCCTGGGGGACAAGCACGCCTCTTTCGCCGGGGTTACTTAATTCAAAAATAATGGATTCATCCCACTTGGCTTGATGAAAACCCTTGCGGACTTTTTGACTGCGGTCAATTCGTTTGAGTTTTTCCATTGGAATTATCCCTCCTTTACAAGAATATTTCGTAAGGCGTTTACCATGCGATCGAGATCTTCCTGTGTATGTATTTCGGTTACACACCATAAAGCGCATTCGCCCCACGTAGGAAACTCTTTTGAGAGATCTTTTCCCGCAAAAATTTTTTCTTGTAATAAAGCTTGCATAATTTCTCTAATCGAGAAGCCCGTTCCGTTAAAATCTACGACAAATTCTTTAAAGAAAGGCGCGGTAAATCGGACTTTTACGCCAGGAATTTCAGATAATTTCTTCGCGGCATAATGGGCATGGTATAAAATCGTTTCGCCCACTTCCCGCATCCCTTTGGGGCCCATGGTAGCCAAATAGACTCCGGCCGTAATTCCCCAAAGCGCGGCTTGGGTACCGACGTACTCCTTTGCATTTTCACGTAGATGGCCAAAGGACGTTCTTTCATACGCAACGTCTCCGAAACCGTATTCCCCTGGTTTTTCGGTTGGACAGATGCCGAACAAGCGAGAGGGAAACTCCATCACCAGTTTTTCGTCGTCCATGGTAGCAATAAAACCGGCTTGCCCGCCGCCATAATTCATGTGAATGCCCAGCGGCTGCAAGTCTCCGCATACGATATCCGCGCCAAAATGGCGGGTGGGTTCTAGAACGCCTAAGGCAATTGGGTCGGTTGCTACCACACATAAAGCGCCTGTTTGATGGACAAGTTCGAACAAAACGTCCGGAGAAGTTTCAAGCGTCCCGATATAAGATGGATATTCAAAATACACAGCGGCTACTTTGGAAGTGAGCTTTTGCTCCAAAGCTTTTTGATTCCATGTGCCGGAGGTAGGATCACAATCAATTTCTTCAAAAGATAAATCCGGCGTACAATAATTATAAATAATTTTCTTTTTGTCTGGATCCATGACCGAAGGAAGCAAAATATGGGTACGTTTCGTAACACGGGACGCCATACGCAAGGCGGTGGCGGCTGCTTGGGCGCCGTCAATCGCTGGGACGTTAACGACTTCCATATCTAAGAGTTCGGCCATCAAACTTTGATATTCAAACAGCGCCTGAAAGCGACCGTGATCATTATACGGTTCTCCGGCATAAGCGGTCAGAAATTCTCCGCGGCTATTGATTTCGTCGCAAAGCGCCGGAATAGCGTGCTGATAACAGCCGGCCCCCAAAAAATTGAGGTTATCTTGGCAGCTTTGGTTTTCTTTCAATAATTGGGAGATGTGCCTGCGCAGAGCGTATTCTGAATCCATTGCAGGCGGCAAATCCATTTTTTCCAGGAGAAGCAATTCTTTGGGAATTCCTTCGTGCAAATCATCTAAAGAAGAAAGCCCCAGTGTTTCAAGCATATCTTGTTGGGTCTGCGGGGCGGAATTAGGGATATAGGGATGACTTTTCATTCCTTCTATTGCCATGTTTTCAACCTTCCCTTCTTCATGACACTATGAAATATCCTCATTATAGTCCAGAAAATCTCCTGTGAAAAGAAAAAATTTACCGAGTTTTCACAAAAAACGATTGGCGTTTGGAGTGCAAGAAAGAAATTTCGATGAATTGAATTCTTCTGAAAACATTGTTTACCCAAATTTTACCCAAAGGAAACGTCCTTTTAAACTGTGAAAACGCCCCAATCTTTTGAAGATTCAAACGTTTTTAACGCTTGGGGTTGGCGTAAAAAGATCCTTGAATAATCTTGACAAAACCCCTTAAAATCAGTAGAATAACTCTGTAAAGCAAAAAAGCTTTACAGGAGGCGAAAGTATGCTAAATGTGGAAAACAAAGAACG
>CALXSZ010000011.1 GCA_944391275.1 uncultured Syntrophomonadaceae bacterium | reverse complement strand
GCGAACATTAATATTGAAATGATTAGTACGTCGGAAATAAAAATCTCCTGTATTATTGCCCAATCAGAAGTAGAAAAAGCGGTTCGATTGTTGCATCAAAAATTTGAATTGGACAGAGAGAATTAAGGTAAAGCATAGTAACGATAGGGATACCCTGCAATTTATTGGCGACTGTCATTTCATATATCCCTATTACAAATAAGCGAATGGTTATTTACATTTTATGACTTGACTTCAAACGACGTCTAGTATATAATTAGCGTTGCGTCGGGGTGTAGCTCAGCTTGGTATGAGCGCTACGTTGGGGACGTAGAGGCCGCTGGTTCAAATCCAGTCACTCCGACCATGCAGAGTGTCCTTATAGGTTTCACAGATTCTTGTAACGACACTCTGCATTTTTTATGTTTAAAAACAGCTCGCGCACAACTTTATGATGGAAAAAGCGCCGCCTATTTTTAATGCTGATTCATCTTGAAATTTTTCTAATATTTTGAAGCGAAAAATGATTATCGATGCATTTAGAAAATAGATGCGCTGGTTTTCCAACATTATTTTCGTATCGAAAAAATTTTCTGCAATATAACATACTGGCCAAATTGCAGCTTGCTCCACGTTTTTAGATTCTTTATAGTTTAGCAGGATATGGATTGCATGAAAATATTGAAGAGAAGCAAATGGCCGGTCCTTTCTTTGTAACGATATACGCTGGGAAAATAATGGTAATGGTTAAATTCCCAAATGAAAAGAATATCAAATGAAAAGAATATAGGGAGAAATAGATTGCAAATGACTGTTTTTTACATTACAATGATGAAAAACGGTATAATAAAGAATAAAATAGAAAGTAGGTGTTAGCATGCTGTATTTATTGATTGTGGGTATGATTGTTGGGGCAATTCCCGCGATTGCAGGTGGAGTCAAAGGAAAATTGGGTTTAGGCTTAGGCGGATTTGTGGCTTGTATGGTAGGCGAAGTCTTATTAGGTTTGCTTTTGGCCATACCGCTTTGTGCCGTTTTTCTGTATCTTATTTATAAAGAACCCAAGCAAAATGCCGGGCAAGAACAAGTCATTGTTGATCAAAATAAAAATGGAAACACGCTGGAGGATCAGATAAAAAAACTTTCCGATTTAAAAGAGGACGGGATTTTGACCGAGCAGGAATTTGAAGAGAAAAAGCAACAACTGCTGGAGAAAAAGATGGACTTACTGCCCGAAGAAAAATAGCGCAGTCTACAATCGGTTTTTAACCAATAATGGTTCATGTTTGTTAACAGAGCGCTTGAGGCGCTTTTTTATTTGTTATTTCAGTCAAAGAAAGGATCGTTAAAAGATGGATTATCAAAGTACAAGAGGGATCCAACGAAAAATTACCGCATCTCAAGCGATTATACAGGGGTTAGCGTGTGACGGCGGTTTATTTGTTCCAGAAGAATTCCCTATACTGACGAATGAGGATTGGACGTTTATTCAACATACCTCATATCCCAATCGGGCGAAACGGATTCTTAAAAAGTTTTTGGATTTTACGGATGAGGAAATTGATTATTGTGTAAACGGGGCTTACAATGAGAAAAACTTTGATACGCCGGAAATGGCTCCGCTCGTATTCCTTCACGATTCTTTGGCAATTCAGGAGTTATGGCATGGACCGACTTGCGCCTTTAAAGATATGGCGTTACAGATTTTGCCGTATTTATTAACGGTCAGCGCAAAAAAGAACAAAGAAAAGAATGAAATCGTTATTCTGGTGGCGACCTCAGGGGATACCGGCAAAGCTGCGCTGGAAGGATTTAAAGATGTATCTGGGACGAAAATCGTTGTGTTTTTCCCGGAACAAGGCGTTAGCCAGGTGCAAAAGCAACAAATGGTTACGCAAACTGGGAAGAATGTTATGGTGGCTGCCATCCGGGGCAATTTTGATGATGCGCAAAATGCGGTAAAAAAGATTTTTAACGATAAAGAAATTGCAGAAGATTTAGCGAAAAACCACATCCAACTTTCCTCTGCTAACTCGATTAATTGGGGCCGACTTTTACCCCAGATCGTTTACTATATTTCGGCTTGCGCAACTTTTCAGCAAAAAGGAATGCAGGAAGAAATTAATATTGTCGTACCCACTGGAAACTTTGGCAACATTTTAGCAGCATATTATGCGAAAAAACTGGGTGCGCCCATTCACCGTCTCATATGCGCTTCAAATTCGAATAAGGTATTAACTGATTTTATTCGTACAGGAACCTATGATCGCAATCGCTTGTTCGAAAAAACCATTTCCCCTTCCATGGATATTCTCATTTCTTCCAATTTAGAAAGATTATTATACGATTTGACGGATCAGGATGGAGAAAAAATTTCTGAATGGATGCGACAGTTGAGCACGGAAGGCCGTTATACAGTCGATCGAAAGACGCTTGAAAAAATTCAGGCTTTGTTTTGGGCAGGGTATGCCGATGATGCGATGACGTATAAAACGATTGCTCAGGTCTGGCGGGATGATCATTACTTACTCGATACGCATACGGCGGTTGCTTATCATGTTTATCAGCAATATCGAAAAGAGACGAACGATACACGAACGACGCTTATTGCATCGACGGCGAGTCCCTTTAAATTTGCCGGAAGTGTTGTAAAGGCAATCATGGGAGAAACGGCTATTCAAAAAACAGATGAATTCACTTTGTTAAAAAAACTTTCTGAAGCGACAAACCTCCCGATTCCCCAGGGTTTGAGAGATTTAGATCAGCGTCCGGTTTTGCATACCACGGTGGTTAATAAAGAAGAAATTTCCCCAGTTTTGATGGATTATCTTCAGATAAAAAAGGATTAAAGTATAACAAAAAAAAATCAAGCCGTCGATATCGGCTTGATTTTTTTTAAGACTTTATAAAAAACTCGCTTCATAATTCGCTTGGATAGCCGGCGAACTGAGTTCTTGTCCTTCTACCGAAAGCTGAACAGAACAATCCCAATAGTTGCTCCCAATTAAACCCGATAAAGCGACGCTCTGGGCTAAAAGGGCTAAAGATTCATCATTAAGGGCAATGGGAGAGGTATTGCCGTAGAGGCGTTGTTCTTCTTCCCCTACAATGTTTTTAACCGTAAGGTCATAAGTAAAATAGTACGCACCATTTTGATCCGCAGCTTCGGTTACATAAACGTGATTCAGCGAAACGTCTTCCGGATATAAGAAGGAAGTTTTCGCCTGAATGAGATAATCGGAAGCAAATTCCTGTAACTTTAATTGATCCAATGCGCTCCGAGCGGCTACTAAAACGTCATAATTGCTTACTTCCGCTTTTTCTTCCTCCGTTAAAGCATCGTATAACGCTTCAATTTCCGTAATCATTTCTTCACTTTGTAACGTGACCGGACCGATTCCATCGATGGCGTCCATAACTTCTCTTGCCGCGGAACTGGCTTCTTCTCTAGCTCCTAAAACAGGGGAATCCGATTCACCGGATTGTGACTGACCGCATCCCGATACGGCAACAAGGGAAGCCAACAATGACAACATTAAAAAAATTGATATCCATTTTTTCGTTTTCAAGTTTCCATTCATATCCTTTCATTATAAATTTAGAAGAGAAAATCCTTTCTTTCGGCTCAATGAAAAGCAGTAAACATTCTCCCTTATCTCTTTTGCGTTTATCCCCTTTAAACGCAGATTCTACTACTCACAATACCATGAACTTCGACATTTTTCAAGAAGGTATTGAGGATTAAGAGAAAAAACCGTGTAAAATATATAAATTGTCTATATGATCGTCGATCAATTGCACAAAAAGGAAAATTAAGCAAGAAAAATATCCATTTCTGGTGTTTTGAAATCAAAGTATGGTAAAATAAATGAATACAATATAAACTAAAAAGAAGCCAAACCTTTATAAGTATGAAAAACAGCGGTCTATACGCAAAGATTTCCTGTTTTCTGCAAGAAGTGTTTTTTCTTCTTGCGATCAAGAACTATTTTCTTCGTATAAGAGGAATACGGTAAGATGGATGCTTCATTTATAAAATATCTTTATAGACTATGCGCGTGTGTATGGGGAATATTACCATGAAATCCATGAATGAAAAACAAAAAGGAATCAGTTTTATGCTCTTAGCCTATTTCATATGGGGCGTACATCCGGTTTATTGGAAACAGATTGACGACGTGCCTTCCATGGAAGTACTGCATCATCGGGTAATATGGTGTTTCATTGCTTCGCTTGTTGCATTATTCTGTACCGGCACACTCAAAACGGTAAAAGATACATGGGTAGATCTGTGCAAAGAGAAAAAAATCGGCTTATTTATTCTGGCAGCCGTAATGTTAAATATCAATTGGTTGGCGAATATTCTTGCTGTACAAAGCGGACATATTGTAGAAAGCAGTTTAGGTAGTTATATCAATCCATTGGTGAATGTTCTTTTGGGAGTTATTTTTTTAAGAGAAAAACTATCGAATTGGCAAAAATTAGGCGTTTTTCTTGCTTTTTTGGGCGTTTTAAATATCGGGATTTATCAAGGCCAACCTCCCTGGATTTCATTAGGAATTGCTTTTTCTTTTGGACTTTATGGATTATTGAAGAAAAAAATTGGAGTAAAAAAGGCGTTGAGCGGGATGGCCTTAGAATCTGCTGTAATGTGCTTTTTTTCGGTACCGTACCTACTCTATCTTTGGGCGAAAGGGATGGATCATTTTTTTTCGAATGGACATACGGCCGTTTTATTAATGGGAGCTGGACTGATCACGTTGATTCCACTTTTATTATTTTCTATGGGGGTTTTATTGTTACCCCTTTCCATAGCGGGATTTCTACAATATCTTAATCCAACCATTCAGCTCGTACTGGGCGTATGGCTCTATCAAGAAAATTTTTCAATGGCCCATGGTGTTTCATTCAGCTTTATTTGGTTGGGAGTTCTTTTATTTTCTTTATCGGATAGATTTCATTTTCATTTCAATAAAAAGGATCGAGGAATGAATCAAAAAATACAAAAATCCGATTCAGAGATGGAGACACGACAATTAGAGGGAAAATATGTTAAATATGCGGGAAAAACTCAATAAAGAAGCGGAACAGGCTTTAGAACAAGTGATACGAAGTTTAGGGGAAAAAAGAGAAGAGCGCCAGGAACAGGTTATAATGACCCAATTTCTGCGGAGATTTTTGGAATTTGCGGATACGCCACAGCATGTCGCTTTGGTTGAAGCCGGAACCGGAATAGGGAAAAGTTTCGCTTACTTAACGGCATTATGCGAGTACTTGCAAAGCCATCGCAGCGAGCGCATCGTAATTGCTACGAATACGCTGACGCTAATGGATCAATTAACGCTAAAGGATATTCCTTTTTTACAGAAAATGTATCCTCAAATTGTTTTTGCTGTTGCAAAAGGACATCATAATTATTTGTGTTTAAATAAATTTTACCAAACCATGAATAATCTTTTCTCCGATTTACCGGATTCGGAAAAAGAACAATTGGAAGCGGCCTTAATCGATAGCGACGGAGAACGTTCCAGCCTGCCGGATGTGTCGGAAGACCTTTGGCGGCAAATTCGCTGTGAATCGCATGATTGTCTCGGACAAGATTGTATCTATGCTGCCCAATGTTATTTTAATCGCAGCCGTTGGAATTTAAAGGAGGCCCATGTCATTGTAACCAACCATGCCCTGGTCTTGGTTGATCTGATGCAACAGCCCGTTTTCCCCGATTATAACCATATTCTTTTTGACGAAGCGCATAATTTGGAAAACAATGCGACGAACAGTCTGACCGTAGGAATTCATTTATCCCGCATCCGGGAAATTTATCAATTGGCAGATACTTCTCCGTGCATGGAGGCTTTTTCTTTTGCGGAAAGATCGTCGATATTGATGCA
The DNA here is from genome assembly GCA_944391275.1 of uncultured Syntrophomonadaceae bacterium. Classification (GTDB taxonomy): domain Bacteria; phylum Bacillota; class Syntrophomonadia; order Syntrophomonadales; family Syntrophomonadaceae; genus CALXSZ01. The sequence goes on along the minus strand of CALXSZ010000011.1, from coordinate 723 downwards.
ATGGAAACAAAAATTATTGGCTTTAGCCGCTTTGTTTTTTAACAGTTTGGGAGAGGACGGACGAGATGTTGAAGTGCAGGAGTACCCGGAAGGATGGGATTTGCTTGAGCACATGGAAGCTTTTGAATCGGATATTTGCTGGGTACAAGAACAAACCAAAAAAAGTGGGGAAGGTTTGCAGGGAACGAGCGTTGTTAATTTCTATAACGATTTGCAAAAAGTACGGGACGATTTGAAAATTTGGTTGGAGCATCGTATAGAAACCGCTGTTTATTGGCATGAAAATGACAGTTGTTTTTATGCGCCCATTGATTTATCCGAACAAATGCAAAAAATTTGGGAAAAGAAGAATGCGATTTTAGTTTCTGCCACTTTAACCATTGGAAATACATTTGAACATGTCCGCCGTCAATTGGGTCTGCCTGAAGATACAACCTATACGTTAAAATTGAATTCTCCGTTTTGTTATCGGGAGAACGCCTTGGTTTACCAACCGGCGTTCGCACCGTCTCCGCGTTGGGATTCAGAGGCTTTTACGCAATTTGTATCGGATATCGTGGAAAAAGTTTTGCGGCAGACCCAAGGTCATACGTTTGTGCTCTTCACTTCTTATAAAATGTTGCAGCAGGTTTATGAAACGGCGTCTTTACGATTAACCGACGTCCCTTTAGAATGGATGATTCAGGGAAGAGAGAGTAAAGCAAGGTTATTGGAGCGGTATCG
>CALXSZ010000010.1 GCA_944391275.1 uncultured Syntrophomonadaceae bacterium | reverse complement strand
GTATAATCGTGTATCGCTATGACTATTGATAGCGGGTAAGCAGATTGGCAATTCTTTTGACGGCTTCAGCTGTATCTTCCGGATTTCCGAAAGCCGTGATCCGAAGATACCCTTCTCCGCAGCTGCCAAATCCCGCTCCCGGCGTCGTAACAACATTGGCTTCCTCCAATAATACGTCAAACGCTTTCCAAGAATCTAATCCTTGAGGCAGCCGAATCCAAACATAGGGAGAATCCACGCCGCCACAGGCTACCAATCCAGCCGGTTCTAAGCTCTCACGAATGATCCGGGCATTTTCTAAATAATAGCCGATCGCTTCCGCTTGTTCTTTTTGTCCCTTTTCACTAAATACGGCTTCCGCCCCCCGCTGAACGATATAAGAAACGCCATTAAATTTGGTAGATTGGCGCCGGAACCACATATCGCGCAAAGAAGCTCCGCCGCGCGTCAATGTTTTAGGAATCACCGTATAAGCACAGCGCACCCCGGTAAAACCTGCGTTTTTAGAAAATGACCGAAACTCTATGGCGCATTTTTCCGCACCGGGGATTTCGTAAATGGAATGAGGCACTTCTTTTCGCGTAATAAAAGCTTCATATGCGCCGTCAAATAACAAAATGGCGTCCTGCTGCAAAGCATATTCGACCCATGGTTTTAACTGTTCCCGGGTTGCGGCGTTCCCGGTCGGATTGTTGGGAGAACAAAGCCAGATGAGATCCACTTTTTGTTGGGGAATTTCCGGTAAAAAGCCATTCTCTTCATTACATGGCATAAAAACGATTTTATCTTTTCGGCCTGTTAAGACAGCGGTATCCCTATAAACCGGATAAACGGGATCGCAAACGGCAATGACATTATCCACGTCAAACAAATCCAAGATGTTCGAACAATCACTTTTAGCCCCATCGCTCACAAAAATCTCTTCCGCCGTAATGGAAAGGCCATTTTTTTGATAAACTTTCTCTGCAATTTTCTCTCGCAAAAATTCGTATCCTTGTTCAGGAGCGTATCCATGGAAAGTTTCCGCTTTTCCCATCTCCTGAACCGCTTTCTGCATCGCTTCAATAACCGATGGAAAAATGGGTAGCGTAACGTCCCCAATTCCCATTGGAATCAATTTCGCTTCGGGATGCGCATCCAAATATTTTCTTTTACGGCTGGCGGTTTCAGCAAATAAATAGTTGTTCGCCAGTTCCAGAAAGTTCGTATTTATTTTGGTCATAAATCCTTGTCTTCCTTTCCGCTTAATTCTTTTACTTACGCTTCTTCAATCCATCCGGTAAAAACCGTTACGGCCGGCCCGGTCATATAGACATGCCCACTGGTTTCATCCCAGCGAATGTTTAAAGCTCCGCCCCGCACATGAACCGTAACCTCCCGCTCAGCAACACCTTTTACCATTGCCGTCACAGCCGTCGCACAAGCGCCTGTTCCGCAGGACATCGTTTCTCCGCTGCCTCGTTCCCACACCCGCATTTTCAAATGGTTGGCGTCCAGAACTTGAACAAATTCAATATTCGAATGATGGGGAAAAATTTCTGCCCTTTCCAAGATTTTTCCAAAGCCCTCAACGTCGAAGTGATCTACCTCATCCACAAACGTAACCGCATGCGGATTCCCCATCGAAACGCAGAATAATTCAAAATCTTGACCTTGGGCACGTTCACGAACGCTAATCATCTTTTCTTTCTTGGGCGCTAAAACCGGAATTTTCTCCGGATCAAAAATCGGCGTCCCCATATCCACCGTAACCGTTTCTACCTGCTTTCCTTTTAAATGAAGGCTTAATTTGCGCATTCCGGCGCCTGTCGCAACCGTCAACTCCGTCCGATTCGGTTCCACCAATCCCTTTTCATAAGCATATTTCGCCGCGCACCGGATTCCATTGCCACACATCTCAGCTTGAGATCCGTCCGCATTATAAATATCCATACGAAAATCCGCGTTTGGGTCCGGATTCAACAAGATTAGGCCATCGGAACCAATCCCAAAATGTCGGTTGGATACTCGAATCGCTAATTGCACGGGATCTTTTATGGTTTTTTCAAAGGTATCCATATATACATAATCATTACCGGTTCCTTGCATTTTGGTAAAAGATAACATCGCTTCACTTCTTTCTGTGTATTTTTCCTCTATCATAGCAGATTTTTCAGATGAAAGCAGGCTTTTTTGTCGTGTTTATTGTATAATTTTCAAAATTTTCAGGCCTTTTCATTGACAAAAAACGGCTTCCGTTATTTGAAATTTCCTTTCATTCATAGAATCCCTCATGATTGACTTTGAACGAACTGAATTTTTTATAAAAATGGAGCCTTTTCCCCTCTTTTTTACCCGATTCATAAAACTCCTGACGGGAAAATAAAAAAGCTCTCGTTCCATTTTTCTTTTTTCTTCTCCTTTTATCGCTTCTATTCTTTTTCGTTTCTTCATAAAATAGCATCAAAACAGTGAAAAAAATCGTGCTTTTTAGACGAGTGAAAAATTAGATCTGTAAAAGGAGGAAATTATGCCAAAGTTTTTCGGTTTTTACGCCCTAAAAAAGGGAAGCCGTATTTTTAAAATGGGACTCATCGCAATTGTTCTAATTGGTTTAGCTGGGGTTGGCGTACAAGCAGCGACCAAGCTGCACCCCATCTATCAGATTCAGACCGATACCAAAGTCGTAGCGCTAACGTTCGATATCAGTTGGGGCGATCATACGCCTCGTCCCGTCCTGGACATATTAAAAGAAGCCAATGTAAAAGCAACGTTCTTTCTTTCAGGTCCTTGGGTAAAAGATTATCCGGAAATTCCCTGTCAAATCCGGGACGAAGGACATGAAATCGCCAGCCACGGACATCGGCACATTGACTACAGCAATCTTAGCCTGGATGAAATCAAACAGGAAATCATGAAAGCCCATAATAATATTAAGGAAGTCACCGGAGTAGAGGCGAATTTAATACGTATGCCGAACGGTGACTATAATAACTCCGTGATTCAGGCCGCGCAGGAATGCCAGTATCAAGCCGTTCAATGGTCGGTGGACAGCTTAGACTGGATGAATCCGGGCGTAGAAAATATTGTGGCGCGCGTTCATGAAAAGATTCATCCCGGCGCCATTATCTTGATGCACGCGAGCGACACCTGTAAACAAACAACCGAAGCTCTTCCACAAATTTTAGACGACTTGAAAAGTCAAGGCTATACATTTGTTACCGTCTCCGAACTTCTCACCATGGGGGTAGCCGAACCATAAAATCCTATAAAAATCAAAAAATGAGGAATTTTTTAACACTTATATCCTCAACAGATCGTATTTCAACAAAATCTGTTGAGGATTTTTAGCATCCAGCTATTAAATATGGTAAAAAATAAATTAATTCATATTATCATGACCGTTTTCATCTTTTTGATTTTCTCTGACGCCGGTATCCTCACGATTCGGAGGAAACTTTACGATCGGTCCTATTTCTCAACCAAGATTTTCCGCTATGATGCGTTTATAGGTTGCGGTCAGCTCAGAGAGAGCCTTTTTCAATTCCAATTTTGATTTATCGCTCTGCCGGACGAAGGATGCAAATTGCTCTTGAAGGTCCATCGGCGGCAGCATAATGTCAAAATTCCAAAATATATTCATATTCACACGAGGCATTTTTGTCCCTGAAACATGATTTGAAATAAAAGACACAAATTCATGCCCTCGAAGCATCTGAGCAAGGTATACTTGGTTAATAATATGCTGATTTGGTAAAAGTGGAATGAGCTCTGCTGTTGCATAACCGCATTCATCAGGAATGACAACCTTATTTAGATAGGGCCTAAGCTTTGAATATAGCACATAGTCAGATGAGAACGTCGTAGTTGAAGAACCTATATCCTCTTTTTGTACGTATATTTTTTTTGATACGTCCGGTTTCTGACTCAACCATATCTAAATTCAATAACCAGTATCTACTCTTATGCGGCTCAATCGTTCTTGTATATGGAGATGATCAACGGTTCAATGGTATTGTCTTCCTTAAAGTTCATTGCCATATATTTTCCTCCATAGTTGGTCAATTTCATCTCATGAAACTACGATTCTTAATAAAATCGACTTAAAACAGTTTAGACTGAAAATCTTGCTATACTCCTCGTTAACTTTCTTCTGTCGCAATTACAACGTTTTTATAAAGCATAAGGCCAGAGTTACTCTAGACAGAATTTTTTCGCCTATAGAACACGTGCTCATAAAAAGACGCCTTCCTTCGCTTTCTGGTAATATTTCTATCATATTTATTTTAGTATTTTAATACTAAATTTTCGGTTCGCCAAGAAAATCTTGTCAGATTATCCACACTTTTTTCTTGCTCTACAAGCGTTTCTCCATCATAAATTCACAATTTCATGTTATACTCCAGGAAGGTGATTGCGATGAAGAATATTTTAATTGTGGAAGACGAGCCGGATATCCAAGAACTGCTCTGCGCCTACCTTCGGAATGCGGGTTATGCGCCCGTCGTCGCTGGAGACGGTGTAACCGCTTTGAAACAGTTCCACGCTCGGCCTTTTGCCCTGATTTTACTGGACGTCATGCTACCGAAAATAAATGGATTTGAGGTATGTAAACAAATTCGTCAGCATTCCCAAGTCCCCATTCTCATGCTCACAGCTTTGGACGGGGAGGAACAACAGCTGCGCGGTTTTGGCTTGGATATTGACGATTACATAACCAAACCTTTCTCTATGTCTATTCTGTTGGAGAAAATCCGGGTGATCCTTCGCCGAAGTACCGGGGAAAAGGAAGAGACCTGTCTGCGCTACCGGGATCTCGTGATCAATCGAAGTACCCGAGAAGTCATATTAAAAGGTCATCCCTTAGCGCTCACCGCACGGGAATTTGAACTTTTGTATACCTTCTTGGCGGCACCCGGACGTGTTTTTACCAGAGAAATGTTATTAGCCAAACTTTGGGGCTATGATTTTTATGGAGACGAACGCGTGGTGGATAGCCACATCAAAAATCTCCGGCACAAGCTGAAGCAAAACTACATCGAGACGGTAAGAGGAGTGGGTTATCGTGCTGCGAAAGAAGTTTAGCGAGAGCCTAACGGCCCGTATTTTCTGTATTACCACGCTCATTTTACTCTGTTCCGGGACGATTACCTTTTTCTTGATCGCCTGGGCCACGCCGATTACGTATACGGCTATAGTGAACGATGATCTAAAACAGCAGGTAGACGCATTTGTCGATAAACTAACAGATACCTCACTCGACAACTGCGGACCTTTGCTTGATGCGTTTATACGCTCTTCTGGAGCCGACGCAATGCTGCTGGACTCTGATGGGCAAATGGTCCGCACAAATTCTCAACTTGCCATCCAAACCGTATATCAAGACAATCCAACGGAAGCGGATGCATTCAACAATATCTCCGTCAAGAACGATTCGATTATCTCCTGGACCACAAACGTCCCTGAAACGAATGATATCGTGACCGTTACCCTATCCGAACAAAATATGATCCAAACCGACGTCCAATTCTCCAATCAGGAGGAACACTATTCGCTTTGCGTCATCCCCCGCGTGAAAGTAGAAAATCTGGCGGTGAAGGCGCTGATCCAGATGGCGCCATGGCTATTGCTGGTATTATTGTTTTTTTCCTTGCTGTGCGCCTTGATTTACTCCCGTTACATCACTCGTCCCATTGTACGAATCAGCGGAATTGCCAGCCAAATGGCTCAGTTGAATTTCAATGGGAAATGTGGAGAACAACGCCAGGATGAAATCGGCGTATTGAGCCGCAGTTTAGATCAGATGGCCCAGCGATTATCCACTGCCCTAAAAGAATTGGAAACCGCCAACCAGGCCCTGCGTGGAGAAGTAGAGCGGGAACGGGAACTGGATCGACAGCGTCTTTCTTTCTTCTCGGCTGTCTCCCATGAGCTAAAAACGCCGGTCACGATCTTAAAAGGCCAACTGACCGGAATGCTAGAGGGAATCGATGTATATCGGGACCGAGATAAATACTTGCTCCGTTCTCTCCAAGTCGCAACACGCATGGAAAGCCTCATTGAGAAGATGCTGTCCATTTCCCGTATGGAAACCGGAGTAATCTCCGTCAAGCAAGAACCGGTAGAATTATCTACCCTAATTACGCAGCAACTTATGACGGACAGCGAACTGCTGAAATTACGCGGACAGCATCTTGTAACCCATCTGACGCCGAAAACCATTGTGACCGGAGACGCTTTTCTGCTGGGAAAGGCCATTGGAAACCTTCTTTCCAACGCCTCTTTTTATTCTCCAGAAGGAGCGGAGATCCGTGTGTGGTGCGGCAGAAGGCAAGGGTTTCCCGCCTTGACCATAGAAAATACCGATACGCATATCCAATCGGATGCCCTTCCACATCTTTTTGAAGCCTTTTACCGAGGCGAAGAATCTCGGAATCGCAACACCGGCGGCAGTGGTCTAGGACTTTATCTGGTGCAACAAATCTTAAAACAGCACCACACCTCTTGCGTGATCGAGAATACAAAAGATGGCGTGCAGGCGTCCATTCTTTTTCCCATGAACAGATCTCTATCCCATGAACATACTTCCATCTTCAGAAAAAACCGTTCTACGCAATAGAACGGTTTTTTTATTTTTATCCGGAACATCTCCACACAAAATGCATATGATCTCCAAGTTTTTTCCACAGGGTAGAAATATACTACATCTAATCTTACACAGAAAGGATACCAACCATATGAAAATAAGTATTCAAGGAGTCAGCATGACCTACCCTAACGGAAAACAGGCGCTACAAGACGTCAGTCTTGATCTGCATACCCCAAACCTGATCGGTTTACTGGGGCCGAACGGCGCAGGAAAATCCACTCTGATCAAGCTGCTGGCCGCAGCTCAAATCCCCACCTCCGGAACCATTCAGTTAGACGGAGTTTCTCTTACCCAAACCGAACGTCTTCTAAAAGCGCAGTTGGGCTATTTACCCCAAGATTTCGGTCTGTTTGACGAGCTTACCGTATTCCAATTTTTAGATTACATGGCTGCCTTGAAGGGCCTTTCAGATCCCAAGACCGCCATTCAAGAAATCATTCGGGTCGTTAATTTGGAAGAAAAAGCGACTTCCAAGATGGATACTCTATCGGGCGGCCAGCGCCAACGAGTAGGTATTGCTCAAGCTTTATTGGGTTATCCGCCTTTTTTGATCCTGGATGAACCCACCGTAGGACTTGACCCGGAAGAACGCATTCATTTCCGAAATTTATTCTCTCGCCTCGCACAGAATCGACTGATCCTATTATCCACTCACATTATCGAGGATATCCAGTCAGTATGTAACCAACTTGTCGTCATCGACCATGGCAGAATCTTATTTACCGGTACGCCAACTCAAATGATCCAGGCTGCCGCAGGTCATGTAGGAGTCTTTTGGGAACGCCAATCTAACCAAGGGCACGGTTTAACCATTACCGCTCGAGTCAACACGAGCCAGGGAATTCGGTGTCGGGCAGTCGCAGATATTCTGCCGGACTATGTTCAACCCGATGAACCTACGCTGGAAGACGCTTATCTCTATCTCATTTCTAGGGGGACAAACAAATGACAACATTTCGACTGTTTTGCCTGGAATTAAAACGTCTTCTACAAAACCGTATGACTGCACTGGTGGTTGTGCTGACCATACTTTCTCCTCTGGCAGGACATACCCTCTATCATCCGGCCACCGCTAGCACCCTGTTTTCCTTATACCTAGCAAATCCATCCCTGGCCGGCGGCGTGGCGGGCGGCATTCTATTTGGCCTACTCACCCTATTTGAACTGGACCGAGCTAGCCGAAGTCGAGTGGATATACTCATCGATGCGGTCGTTTCCCCATTACGCATGGCCTTTATACGTCTGATGGTTCTAATCGCTGCCGCCTTGTTAACGTTTTTTACCACAATGTTGGTTTGGCTTCCCATCAGTTGGATGCAGATCGGAACGGTCTTTGACGCAACCAACTATATCCTCGCGTATGTTCTTTTTCTGGGGCTCGCTCTTCCACTGGCCATTTTCGCTGCTGCCTCGGCCTATCAATTTACTCGGCGGATGGATTTGTCCGTGGTATTACTGGCCGCTTTTGCCGGATTGAGTCTAACTGTTTGGGCGGAT
>CALXSZ010000009.1 GCA_944391275.1 uncultured Syntrophomonadaceae bacterium | reverse complement strand
GTATTATAAAAGAACACGATCGAACGTATTTGCGCCCGGAGTATTTTCGAGCGTTATAAAGAAAATAAGACGCCGAAAAATCTTCATCGGCGTCTTGTTTCTTATCTGGGAAAAAGATTTTTTCTGGAGAATCCATCGTTACTTTACAAACCAATATTTTTTATCTAGACTTCGATATTGCAAGGCTTCTGCGATATGTTGTGCCTGAATCGTTTCACACTCCTCCAAATCGGCCAATGTGCGTGCGACTTTTAAGATCCGCGTGTAAGAACGCGCGCTCATTTGCAGCCGTTCAAAAGCCATTTTTAAAAGTTGTTCAGCATCCTTGGGCAACTTGCAAAAACGGCGAATCTCCTCATTGGTCATTTGGGAGTTAAAGCGTGTAGCGCTCCCTTTAAAACGTTCCTGTTGAATGGCTTGCGCCCGATTGACTCGTTTTAGAATATCTTGAGAAGATTCTGGCGTATCAGAATCTGTCATTTCTTGATATGCCACTCGAGGAACCTCGATCTGAATATCCATTCGATCTAAAAGCGGACCGGAAATCTTCTTTAAATATTTTTGAATTTGCTGTTGGGTGCAGCTGCATTCCTTGTCCGAACCAAAATAGCCGCAAGGACAGGGATTCATAGCCGCAATCAGCATAAAATTGGATGGATAAGTAAGCGTGGCATGCGTCCGGGAAATGGTTACTTGATGATCCTCTAACGGTTGGCGTAACGCTTCCAAGACGTTCCGATCAAATTCCGGAAATTCATCCAAGAATAAAACGCCGTTATGAGCCAAACTGATTTCACCTGGCTGAGGGATCCGACCACCGCCAATCAAGCTGATGGAAGATGCGCCGCGATGGGGTGCGCGGAAAGGGCGCGTATCAATGAGCGGATGGGTTGGGTTTAACTGGTTGGAGACGGAGTAAATTCGGGTGGTTTCCAACACTTCTTCTCGGCTCATTTTCGGGAGAATGCTGGGGAGACGGCGGGCCAGCATGGTTTTTCCGCTTCCCGGGGGACCAATTAATAGAATATTGTGCAATCCGGCGGCAGCTGTTTCTAAAGCGTGGCGGGCCATCTGCTGCCCGTAAATGTCCGAAAAATCTTGCAAATAAACGGGGGAATTTTCAGAAATGTCCTCTGGGAGAACTCTTTCTAAAGGAGCCAACTCTTCGTCCTGTAAAAAGAGGGCGACGGATCGTAAATCCGATGCGGTGAAGACTTCCCTTTCAGCTACAAGAGCCGCTTCTCCCCGGTTATCTGTTGGAATAATTAAAGGATTTGCGCGAGGGGCAGCTGCTGCTTCCAAACACATGGATAGAACGCCTGGGATGGGTTTGAGACTTCCATCCAGAGAGAGTTCGCCTGCCATACAAAATTCTGGGCGGGCTGCACAGGAAATTTGTCCGGTAGCGATTAAGACGCCGATGGCCATAGGTAAATCGAGATGGCTGCCTTCCTTGCGAATATCCGCTGGAGCCAAATTAATGGTGATACGGTGACTGGGAAAAACAAATCCGCTATTTTTAATAGCTGCTCGAACCCGTTCACGCGCTTCTTTAATGGCTGCAGAAGCGAGCCCTACGATCTCAAAAGCTGGTAATCCTTGATGAATGTCTACTTCGACATTCACCGGCAAGGCTTCGATTCCATTTAAAATCATTGATTGAACAACTGCCAACATATCAATATCGCTCCTGTATATTGGATTTTCCACCATCCCTCCTATCAGTTTACTATTTATTGGCTTTTTTCGCAATCTTTGAGGAAGAAATAAGAGATGAGACATTTTGAGAAAAATTTTTATGGACGAAAGATTTTTCCATGGCTGTGGAAGGACGGACATGCGGTCTAGAAGGTTTTTAACTTTTAAAATATTTTCGCATATTTATTTATAGGAGGAGCGTGGTACAATGATAGAAAAGAATATGCTTGAAGGGGGAAAACGGATGAATTCGGAAAAAGTGACGGAAGAATTGGTCCAGTGGTTAAAAGAGAAAGTTCAGCAGGCAGGGGCGAAAGGTCTGATTATTGGGATTAGTGGAGGAGTTGATTCAGCGGTTGCAGCGATGCTGGCCAAACGGGCTTTTCCAGAAAACTGCTTGGGTGTGATGATGCCTTGTGGAAATAGCTTGGAGGATTTATTACATGCGCAACTTTTGACGGCTTCTTGCCATATGGAAGATTGTCTGGTTGATTTAGAAGAAATTTATATACCGTTTACAAAAATCTTAGAGGAAAACGTTGAAGTGGGATCACCTGAAGAAAAAATGGCGCGCTCCAATATCAAGCCGCGTTTAAGAATGATTACCTTATATTATTTAGCCCAATCCAAAGGGTATTTGGTGGTTGGAACCGGAAACAAAAGCGAGTTAACCGTGGGGTATTTCACGAAATATGGAGATGGAGGGGTGGATTTGCTTCCTCTAGGCGATCTGTCGAAAAAAGAAATTTATCAATTGGCGGATTATTTGGGGGTTCCGGAAGTGATTTGTCAAAAAGCGCCTTCGGCTGGACTGTGGGAAGGACAAACGGACGAACAAGAGATGGGGTTTACCTATCAGCAAATGGAGGAATACCTAGCGACGGGAAAAACCGCGCAGGATGCTTTAGAAAAAATTCAGCGAATGGAAAAAAACAGTGTTCATAAGCGGAACATGCCGCCGATTGCACGTATCAAGCGTGAAAACTGAATGAAAGAACTATTCAGATAGACGAAAATATGATATGATTTTTTGAAGAATATTTTTTATTACAATAGTCTTAGAAATGCGAGGGGATTCATTTTATGTCGGGACATTCAAAGTGGGCCAATATTAAGCATAAGAAAGCGAAATCAGATGAAAAGCGCGGCCGCGAATTTACGAAAGTGGCCAAGGAAATTGCTATTGCTGTCCGGATGGGCGGAGGACCGGATCCGGATTCAAATTCACGTTTAAAATTGGCGATCCAAAAAGCGAAAGCAATTAATATGCCCAATGATAATATTAATCGTTCTATTAAAAAAGGCAGCGGGGAATTAGGCGGAGAAGCCATGGAGGAGTTTTTCTATGAAGGATATGCGCCTGGAGGCGTTGCAATCATGTTAAAAATTGCAACCGATAATCGGAATCGTACATCCGCGGATATTCGGCATCTATTTTCCAAGTATGGCGGTAATATGGGGGAAAACGGCTGTGTTTCCTGGATGTTTGAGCATGTGGGATTGATTACCTTAAACAAAGAAAGTGTTACGTTGGATGCGGACGAATTTATGTTAAGTATGGTTGAATGTGGAGCGGATGATGTGCGGGAAAACGACGAAAACTATGAAGTAATTACCCCCATGGATCAACTCATGCAGGTCGTTGAACAAGTGGAAAAAATTGCTCCTATTGAAGAAGCGGATTTAGCGATGATTCCGAAAAATATGATGGAAGTAACAGATAAAGATTTAGCGGAAAAGGTGTTAAAATTGATCGATGTATTAGAAGATCATGATGATGTAGAAAACGTTTATAGCAATTTGTCTATTGCGGATGAATTGATCGAACAATTAAGCTGATTTTTGAAGTGGGATCGGTTTGTCCCTATGGGGTAGGTACTGGACTTTTTAGGTTTTTTTTAATCAAGGGAAGAAAAAGAGCCGTGAAAAAATCACGTAGATGATTTTCACACAGCCCTTTTTCTTTGACAGGATTTGGGTATATTTATCTCTAACACTGTTACATAAGGAGCAAGCAAATGCAACAGAATACCCGCTTAAGGGATAAAGCGAAGTAAGTGGTTTATCTTATAAAATAAAAAGTAAGTGAAAAGATAAAATTTTAATGATCCTTTTCTATTTTAATTGAATGATACGTTTGAAATTGTTTGATAGAATTTTTTATAAATGTCAAAAGAGACGGTTCATTGACGGAACGGTCTCTTTTGACGTATCAACACCGTTTAAAAGAAAACAACGCGGACCAAACAACAACTACTGGATATTAAACAACATTTTTCCGTAAGAGGGATACGGCCAATACGATTCATCTGTCAGCGTTTCCATTTCATCGACGGTAATTCTTAATTCGTTCATTAATGGGAAAACGATATTGCGATAATTCATGGCCTGTTTTTCAGTTTCCTCGTCCGCTTTGGCAGCAATCAAAGCTTCGTCCAGTTTTTTGCTGATTTCATACGTATTCGCGATTAAATTGGAAAGCTTTTGAGCCACTTCTGTTTCAAAAGGCGAAACCGCCATCATTTGTTTTTTAGCAGATGCGGACTCCGCTAAGGTTCGGATATAATGATTTACCGACGGAATAATATCTTTCATGACCATATCGACCATGGTTAAACCTTCAATGTTTAGGACTTTGCAATAATTCTCCAATTTAATTTCGCAGCGCGCCCGTACTTCGGTTTCACTCAGAACCTTATGCGTTTCAAACAATTTAATATTTTTTTCATCTAACATGTGCGGCAAACAATCGGGCGTCGACTTCATATTTAAAAGCCCGCGTTTTTCCGCTTCGTATTCCCACTCCGAACCATAACCGTTTCCATTGAACAGGATTCGGTCATGCGCGCGGATTTCATCACGAATCAAACATTGTAAATCGGCATTAAAATCTTCTGCGTTTTCTAAACGATCGGCAAATTGACGTAAGGACTCGGCTACAATGGTGTTTAGAACAATATTCGCTTCAGAAATAGAAGCGGAAGAACCGACCATACGGAATTCAAACTTATTTCCCGTAAAAGCAAAAGGAGAAGTACGGTTACGGTCCGTTGAATCCTTCGGGAAAGAAGGCAACGAATGGACGCCCACTTGAAATTGTTCTTTCTCACCGCCCGTATACGTGGTTTCATTCTTTAGTGCTTCCAGAATATTGGTTAATTCGTCTCCCAAGTAAATTGAGATGATAGCGGGGGGGGCTTCGCTCGCCCCTAGGCGGTGATCATTTCCAGCGCTGGCGGTAGAAATACGCAATAAATCTTGATAATCGTCTACCGCTTTAATGACGGCGCATAAGAACGTAAGAAACCGAGCGTTTTCAAAGGGCGTATCGCCTGGATCTAAAAGATTTTCACCAGTATCGGTTGCGATTGACCAGTTATTGTGTTTGCCGCTTCCGTTTACGCCTGCAAACGGTTTTTCGTGCAATAAACACACCATGCCATGTTTTTCAGCGATCCGACGCATCATTTCCATGGTTAACTGGTTTTGATCCGCTGCAATGTTTACGGTGCTGAAAACCGGCGCTAATTCGTGCTGAGACGGGGCTACTTCATTATGTTCAGTACGAGCCGGAACGCCTAATTTCCATAATTCTTCATTTAATTCTTTCATAAAAGCGGTTACGCGGGCATTGATCGTCCCAAAATAATGATCCTCTAATTCCTGACCTTTAGGAGGACGAGCTCCAAAAAGCGTACGACCGGTATAAATGAGATCTTTCCGTTTTTTGTATAATTTCTGATCAATTAAAAAATATTCTTGTTCCGGACCGGCTGTGGAGCGAACCGTCTGGGCCTCCTTATTTCCAAATAAACGGAGAACGCGCATCGCTTGCTTATCTAAAGCTTCCATGGAACGCAATAGGGGCGTTTTTTTATCCAAGGCTTCTCCGCCATATGAACAAAAGGCCGTTGGAATGTATAGAATTCCGTCTCGCACAAAAGCATAGGAAGTTGGGTCCCAAGCCGTGTAACCGCGCGCTTCAAACGTTGAACGAAGTCCCCCGGAAGGAAAACTGGAAGCGTCCGGTTCGCCCTGCGTTAATTCTTTGCTGGAAAATTCCATAATGCCTACGCCGTTCCCTAACGGAGTGATAAAACTGTCGTGTTTCTCTGCCGTAATTCCCGTCATGGGCTGGAACCAGTGGGTAAAATGTGTCGCGCCTTTTTCCAGCGCCCACTCTTTCATGGCGTTGGCTACGACGGCGGCGACTTTAGGATTTAAACGTTCGCCATGCTCGATCGAAGCACGAAGCGCCTGTAACGTTTTTTTCGGAAGACGTTCCTGCATGACGACGTCGGAAAAGACCATGGAGCCAAAAAGTTCTGAAGGATGATTCATGATTTCCATCTCCTTTTCTTTTATTTTTCTTTTATATCAATAACAAACGTTTTATTCGAATGAATAAAGAAAAAGCGCCGCGGAAAAAATCATTTTCCACGACGCCTTTGCCGTTTCGATGCTCGCATTTTACGCTACAATGTTTAAAATGTCAAGAGTTTTTTTAGAAATACAAAAAGTATACTTTCTGTGAGTTGACATTCAAAAAAAATCTGTTTATAATGCTTTTGTTCGCAGTGAGCAATGGCGTTCACCGGTACAAGATAAGGAGGGGGATCTTTATCTTTCATCGGGAACGCTTTTTTTATGATTATTTTGGTTATAAAAGGAAAAAGTGGTGAAAGAAAAGGCATGTATTCATACGAGGATGTATTAACTTATGTACAAGAAGAAAATGTAAAATTTATTCGTTTATCTTTTTGCGACGTCAAGGGAAAGCAAAAGAGTATAACCATTATGCCGAGCGAATTGCATCGGGCCTTTGAAAGCGGAATTTCTTTTGATGCATCGGCGATTGAGGGGTTCGGGGAAGAATCCGCCTCCGATTTATTTTTATATCCGGACGCTTCGACCCTCTCTATTTTGCCTTGGCAGCCGGCACATGGAAAAGTGGTGCGTATGTTTTGTTCAATCTGCTACCCGGATGGCACCCAGTTCCCGAAAGATGGACGCTATATTCTTCGACAGGCCGTTCAGAAGGCGGCTAAAAAAGGAATTACGTGCTATTTTGGCGTAGAATTCGAATTCTATTTGTTTAAAACGGATGAAAATGGGGAAAAGACCAATGTTCCTTTTGATCATGCGGGTTATATGGATATGGATCCGGAAGATAAATGCGAGCATGTCCGGCGTGAAATTTGTTTTACTTTAATGGATATGGGCATTCAACCGGAATGTGCGCACCATGAAGAAGGACCTGGACAAAATGAAATTGATTTTCGGTATAGCGACGCGATGAGCGCGGCCGATCATGCGGTGACTTTTCAGTCGGTTGTTCGCACTATTGCTATGCGCAATGGACTCTATGCGGATTTTACTCCGAAACCGCTAAAAGGCTATAGTGGAAATGGGATGCATGTGAATATCTCTGTAACCAGCAAAGATGGATGCGATTACAATGCCGCTTTTATGGCAGGAATTTTAGATCGTATCGAAGAAATCACCTATTTTTTAAATCCCACAGAGAATTCTTATCAAAGATTAGGCGAAATGAAAGCGCCCCGCTATATTTCTTGGTCTGAGGGAAATCGAAGTCAATTGGTCCGCATTCCGGCGGCCAAAGGAGAATACCGCCGCATGGAATTACGTTCTCCGGATCCGGAAGCCAATCCTTATCTTAGTATTGCCTTGTTAATTTACGCTGGATTGGATGGGGTGGAACGCGGGTTGGTTCCTCCTTCCCCGACAACGATGAATTTTTATCGGGTTCGGAATGAAGAACTTGTAGAGTTTAAGACGTTGCCCTCTACACTGGATAAAGCGCGTGAAGTAGCAAAGAATAGCGCATGGCTCAAAACGATTTTGCCGGAGAATTATTTGGAAATACTATAAAAAGACGACAAACAATTTTTTGAACCGAGATAATTTGATTTGCAGGAAAGAAAGGGTGAGATCATCATGAAAGAAGAACAATCTTCCAGTGTGTTGCTGGTAGCCGGTTCAGCCTCTGCGGAAAAGTTTTTTCAAAAAATTCTTCCAATCGAAAAATTTTCACCCATTCTTTCTGTGCATAGCGCAGGAGAAGCCAAACGAAAAATGGTCGATTCTCCCTGCGATATGGTGATGATTTATACGCCGCTTCCGGATGAATTAGGCGTACAGTTAGCGATTGACCTGATGACGACCTATGAAACAGTTGGCGTTTTGATGATCGTCAAAAATGAACAATACGAGCAGGTTGCTTTTTCTGTAGAAGAATATGGAATTCTCACTTTGCCGGAACCACCAAATCCAAAAATGGTTTTGCAAAGCGTATTTGTATTGACGGCGATCCAAAAAAAATTAAAAAAACTGGAAAGAAAAGCCGAGTCATTAAAAGCGAAAATGGATGAGATTAAACTGGTTAATCGAGCGAAACTCATTTTGGTGGCGCAGCTTAAGATGAGTGAACAAGAAGCCCATCGGTTTATTGAAAAAAGCGCGATGGATCGTTGCGTCAAACGGCGGGACATTGCCGAAAGTATTATTCGTACGTATGAAAATTAGGTAAAATAAAATCTGACAGCCCTGGAGGACACCCAATGCCGGGCTGTTTTTCGTTGAGGGATTTTCAAGAAGCCTGTATAAAAAAGCGAGCGCGGAGAAATGACAATGAAGGAGGGGGAACCGTGACGAAATATATTTTTGTAACGGGAGGCGTTGTATCCGGACTGGGAAAAGGGATTACGGCCGCTTCGTTAGGAAGACTTTTAAAAGCCCGTGGACTAAAAGTCGCCGCCCAAAAATTGGATCCCTATATTAATGTGGATCCGGGAACAATGAGTCCTTACCAACATGGAGAGGTATATGTCACTGAAGACGGTGCGGAGACCGACCTGGATTTAGGGCATTATGAACGTTTTATCGATGAAAATCTCAACCGTTTTTCAAATTTAACGACTGGAAAGGTTTTTTCAGTCGTGATAGAAAAAGAACGACGAGGTGAATATTTAGGAAGTACCGTCCAGACCATTCCTCATGTCACGAACGAAATTAAAAATTTTATATACGCGGTTGGAGAAAAGACGCATGCGGATGTTGTTATTACGGAAATTGGCGGGACCACCGGTGATATCGAAAGCCAGCCCTTTATTGAAGCGATTCGTCAAGTAGGACATGAAGTGGGCAAAGAAAACGCATTGTTTATTCATGTTACCCTTGTTCCGTATTTAAAAGCTTCCGGCGAGCATAAATCCAAACCGACCCAGCACTCAGTGCGAGAATTACAGGGAATGGGGGTGGTTCCCGATATTATTGTTTTACGAAGTGACGAAAAAATTGAAGATCGCAGTATCTTTACCAAAATTTCCAGCTTGTGTAACGTGAAGCCGGACTGCGTTATTGAGAATACGACGCTTCCCATTCTTTACGAGGCTCCCCTTATGTTAGAAAAGTCCCACTTTTCAGAAATTGTTTGCCGAGAATTAGCCCTTGAATTGCCCGCGCCGGATTTATGTGAATGGAGGAAATTAATTCATCGCATTCGCAATCGAAAAAAGACCGTTCGAGTGGGGTTAGTAGGAAAATATACGCAGCTCCATGACGCGTATTTATCCGTCATTGAAGCGCTGAATCACGCCGGATACGCTTTAGGATGCAACATTGATTTGCAGTGGATTGATTCTGAGGGGGTAAACCAATCCAATGC
>CALXSZ010000008.1 GCA_944391275.1 uncultured Syntrophomonadaceae bacterium | reverse complement strand
GTCACGTTGCTGGCGGATTCGGGTGAACCGGATAATTTGGCTCTTGCACTGGTACAGGTGAATGCGGAAGGCAAATCGGAGGGGATTGCCTTTGCGGATTATGTTACGATGGTTGAAAAAAATTGCGAATATACATTGCGCTATGAATTGACTGATCCTGGAACGTACTATTTGGTTGTTTATCCTTACAAAAAGGTCGTTGAACAGCAGGGAGATATGGAGAATTATTTGTTGGATTATCAATTTCATAGTGCGACGGTTCTAAGCGGTGCATAAAAAGGAAATAGACAAAAAAGATACGTTTAAAATAAATTGCGTACAACCCCTTGCGCAAAAAAATTGCTTGCGCTATGATAAATAAGACCAATAAAAAAGGGGAGCTTGTGTGACAGGCTGAGAGGAAGGTGCAACCTTCGACCCATAACCTGATTTGGATAATGCCAACGTAGGGAAATTCATGCATTTTGAGAGCGAATAGGCGAACGTCGGCTTATTCGCTTTTTGTTTTACGAATGAATTTTGCTTGTGTTTATCCAACCCGGTTATCAAGTCGGATGAAGAAAGGAGATTCGGATGTTTGCAAATTGTATACAAGAAGTAAGAAAAACCACGCCACTCATTCACAATATTACCAATTACGTTACAGTGAATGACGTCGCCAATGTCTTGCTGGCGTGCGGTGGAAGCCCTATTATGTCGGACGAACCGGAAGACGTTGCGGATATCACGTCCATTTGTGGGGGATTAAATATTAACATTGGGACTTTAAATCAGCAAAGCATTCAAGCCATGTTGATCGCTGGGAAAAAGGCAAACGAATTGGAGCATGTGGTATTGCTGGATCCGGTTGGAGCCGGAGCCAGCGCCTTACGTACCCGTACCGCATTAACGCTCATGCAGGAATTGAAACTGGACGCCATACGCGGAAACATTTCTGAAATAAAGACCTTGGCTTTGGGCAGCGGAACGACGAAAGGCGTGGACGCGGATGGGGCCGACGCGGTAACAGAAGAAAATTTGGATGCAATGATTTCATTTGCCAAAAATTTTGCGCAGAAGACAAACAACATCCTTGCGATTACCGGCGCGATTGACTTGGTTGCAGACGCTCAAACCTGTTATGTGATTCGCAACGGCCGTCCGGAAATGGGGAAAATTACCGGAACCGGATGCCAGCTTTCGGCGTTGATGACCGCCTTTCTGGTAGCTAATCCTGGACAAAAACTTGAAGCGGCGGCGGCGGCAGTGTGTATGATGGGATTAGCCGGGGAAATTGGGTATGGAAAATTACAGGATGGAGAAGGCAATGCGACCTATCGCAATCGAATCATTGACGCCATTTATCATATGGATGGAAAAACCTTAGAAGAAGGCGCAAAGTATGAAGTGCGATAAAAAAGATTTGCTTCTGTATGCGGTAACCGACCGCAGGTGGTTAAAGGGGGAAACGCTCTTTCAACAAGTGGAAAAAGCCCTGCAAGGAGGCGCTACGTTCATCCAATTACGAGAAAAAAATTTCGATTTCCATCATTTTATGGAAGAAGCTCTTCCGATTCAACGATTGTGCAAAGAATATTCAGTTCCTTTCGTGATTAATGATAACGTAGAAGTGGCTGTTGCGATCGATGCGGACGGGGTACACGTAGGACAAGGCGATATGAATGCCGCCGAAGTGCGAATGAAATTAGGGGACAATAAAATCTTGGGCGTTTCCGCTCAAACGGTAGAACAGGCGATGGCAGCGGAAAAAGCTGGAGCCGATTATTTGGGCGTTGGAGCGGTATTTTCGACTGGATCGAAAGCCGATGCGGAGTGGGTTTCCATGGACGTTTTGAAGGGAATCTGCGATGCGGTGACGATTCCGGTGATTGCCATTGGCGGGATCCAAAAAAATAATGTGATGCAGCTATCGGGCAGCGGAATTTGCGGGATTGCCGTGATTAGTGCGATTTTTGCCCAATCCGATATTCAAAAAGCAACCGCCGAATTAAAAAAATTGACTCAAGAAATGGTAGAGAGCGTGTAAAGAAAACAAAATAATTTACAGATATTTTCACTTGTGTGGCGTTAAAGTTTCCAAATTATGGAAAACGGTTTTCTCGCGCAGCAGCATAAAACGAAAAAACGGATTTATCTTTTTTGGTCAATGTACAAATGTGAAATAGCAGCGGCAAATTGGGGGCACCACCTTTTGTCGCTTTACAAAATTAATGCGAATGGGAAAGGAAGTTGATGATATGAGAACCGCATTAACAATCGCTGGGACCGATTCCAGCGGAGGCGCCGGTATTCAAGCAGACATTAAAACCATGACGATGAACGGCGTATATGCCATGAGCGCCATTACGGCTTTAACCGCCCAGAATACAACCGGCGTATCCGGAATTATGGAAGTGACCCCGGAATTTTTAGCGCAGCAGTTAGACGCTGTTTTTACGGACATTCCACCGCAAGCTGTAAAAATTGGGATGGTGGCGTCCCGCGAACTGATTGAAACCATTGCGCAAAAATTAAAAGAATATCAGGCAGTCAATGTCGTTGTTGATCCTGTGATGGTGGCAACCAGCGGCGCCAAGCTCATCAGCGAGAATGCGATCCAAACCTTAAAAACGGCCTTATTGCCTCTGGCTTTTGTACTTACGCCTAACATTCCGGAAGCCCAAGAGTTAACCGGATTACAGATCCATGATGAGGAAGATATGGTAAAAGCGGCGAAACAAATTTACGAAACTTACGGCTGTGCGGTGCTTTGTAAAGGGGGGCACAATTTAAACGACGCCAACGATCTATTATATCATCAAGGCGCGGCGCGCTGGTTTTATGGCAAACATATCGCGAATCCGAATACGCACGGAACCGGTTGTACGCTTTCCAGCGCCATCGCTGCGAATCTGGCGAAAGGTTTTTCGTTAGAGGTTTCTGTGCAACGCGCCAAAGATTATATTTCTGGAGCGTTAGCGGCCCAACTGAATTTAGGCGCCGGCAGAGGACCAATGAACCATGCGTTTGGGTTAACCGGAGAATTTTCCAGGGAGGCCGGAGAAAATGACTGAAAAACGCACTTCCCTATTTGAAAATGGTTTAATTTGGTTTGGGGCGGCCGTATCCATTGCGGAAATTTTGACCGGAACATACCTGGCGCCGCTGGGTTTTTCAAAAGGACTTCTGGCGATTTTAATTGGGCATCTGATTGGGTGTACATTGCTATTTCTATCCGGTTTAATCGGCGCAAAAGTCCGCAAAAGCGCGATGGAAACGGTCAAAATGAGTTTCGGCCAAAAAGGGAGCTTACTGTTTGCTCTGCTGAATATCTTACAATTAGTCGGGTGGACGTCGATCATGATTTATGACGGCGCATTAGCGGCGAATGGCATTTGGACGACGGGCCATTGGGTATGGTGTATCGTTATCGGGGCGCTTATCTTACTATGGATTGGGATTGGCATAACCAATTTGGGGAAACTGAATACATTGGCAATGGCCACGTTGTTCATTCTGACGTTGATTTTGAGTAAAACGATTTTTAGTACAAGCGGCGTTATCGGGGTGATTGGGGCGGACAGTATTACGTTTGGCGCGGCTGTTGAATTGTCGGTTGCGATGCCGCTTTCCTGGCTTCCCTTGATTAGCGATTATACCCGAAAAGCGCAGAAACCTGTTCGAGCGACTGCGGTTAGCGCAATCGTATATGGGCTTGTTAGTTGCTGGATGTATGGCATTGGAATGGGCGCGGCCATTTACACGGGCGAATATGATTTTGCTCAGGTTTTACTCAAAGCCGGACTGGGCATCGGAGGATTGTTGATTGTTATTTTATCAACGGTTACAACCACTTTTCTGGATGCTTATTCGGCGGGAGTATCCAGCGAAACCATTTCTTCACGAATCAATGGGAAAAAAGCGGCGCTTTTCGTTACCGTGATCGGAACCGTGGCGGCGATCGTTTATCCGATGGATAATATTACGGATTTTCTGTATCTGATTGGTTCCGTATTTGCTCCCATGATTGCCGTTCAGATTGCCAATTTCTTTTTCCTGAAGAAAGATGTTTCCGACCAGATGCTCAATCTCCCGAATTTAGTCCTTTGGGCGGCGGGTTTCATTCTGTATCGCTGTCTCATGCTCGTCGTCTTCGTTTTGGGCAATACGTTCCCAACGATGGTTATCATTATTCTTCTCTGCCTGCTTTATCATAAAACGGCGGCCTGTTTTGCTGGGAGGAACAAATAGAAGAAAAATTTATTTCATCTTAAATTCTTCAAAAAAAAGAGAAAATTTTAAAAATAACGGTTTCATCCCTTACTTTTATCCAGGAATTTTGTTATACTATATAAAAAAACAGAAAGGCTATGAAGGAAACGAGTAAAACAGACAAGTTTTTCAGAGAGTATCCGGGTGCTGCGAGGATATAAACGAGTCGGTTTGAATACATTCCAGAGCTGCTTCCTGAACGGAAATGATGAGTAGGGTAAGACGGGGTCGCCCGATAAAGCGAGCATGTGTGAAAAACACATGCTGAGAAATGCTTCGTGAGGAGTATTTGAACCAGAGGTGGTACCGCGAAAAAATTTTCGTCCTCTGTCCTGAAAAAAAGGGCAGGGGATTTTTTAATATGGAGGATGGAAAAAGTGGGAATTTATGAAGAATTGCAAGAACGAGGATTAATTGCGCAGGTAACGAATGAAGCCGAAATCCGCGATTTAATTAACCGCGGCGGCGCACGATTTTATATTGGATTTGATCCGACCGCTGATTCCCTGCACGTTGGACATTTTATGGCGCTTTGCTTGATGAAAAGATTGCAAATGGCAGGAAACCGCCCCATTGTACTGATCGGAGGAGGCACCGGTTTCGTAGGTGATCCTTCGGGGAGAACCGATATGCGATCCATGATGACGCCGGAAATCATTCAGCATAACTGTGAATGTTTCAAAAAGCAGATGGAACGTTTTATTGAATTTGGCGAAGATCAAGCGATCATGGTCAATAATGCCGATTGGCTTTTAGATTTGAAATATGTCGAATTGCTGCGGGATGTGGGCGCATGTTTTTCGGTAAACAATATGCTGCGGGCGGAATGCTACAAACAGCGGATGGAACGGGGCTTAAGCTTCCTGGAATTTAATTATATGATTATGCAATCGTATGATTTTTTATATTTGCATAATCATTATGGCTGCAATATGCAGTTTGGCGGAGACGACCAATGGAGCAATATGCTCTTCGGGGCAGATTTAATCCGGCGCAAGACCGGCGACGACGCTTATGCGATGACGATCACGCTGCTGTTAAACAGCGAGGGAAATAAAATGGGGAAAACGGCTAACGGCGCCGTATGGCTGGACCCGAATAAAACTACGCCGTTTGAATTCTATCAATATTGGCGCAACGTATCCGATGCGGACGTTATGAAATGCATTCGGATGTTAACGTTCCTTTCTCTAGAGGAAATTGCTGAAATGGAAACTTGGGAAGACAGCCGCATTAATGAGAAAAAGGAAATTTTGGCCTATCAACTGACGGAGTTGGTTCATGGGAAGGAAGAAGCGGATAAGGCGCAAAAAGTAGCGCGATCCCTATTTTCTGGAGGGGGCGACGACAAGGATATGCCCACTACCGAGCTTTCGGATCATGAAGTGTCAGAGAACGGGATGGGTATTTTAGATGTAATGGTTCTTTGCGGTTTGGTTAAAAGCAAGGGCGAAGCCAGACGTTTGGTGGATCAAGGTGGCGTTACGGTGAATTCTGAAAAAATCTCTTCGCAAGAATTCACGATTGCCAAAGAAACTTTAAAAGATGGCGTAACAATCCGCAAGGGCAAAAAGGTATTTCATAAAGTCGTTTTAAAATAAATGAATGGACCCCAAGAGAATTTCCTTCATTCTCTTGGGGCTTAGCTGTCCAACTATTCTTAGGTTTATTTATTAATGAATAGTCAAGCATAAAAAACAGCGGTAAGCTTTGGAAATACCCCCCTCCTAAAAAAATGTCGAAGTTCGTTAAAAAACCGTTATTTCGTCAGAGTATATTGTTTGTAGTAGGGTTAATATGGAGTTCACAATTAGGAGGTTAAATGTTATGGGGATAAAAGGTTCAAACCAGTTCTCTATTAACCTTTTAGTCCGCGTTCTTGACGAGCCATATCTTCGATAACGATATCAAAAATTTCACCTAAGGAAGAACAATATTCCAATACCTTCCAGGGGGTGTTGGTATGGTAATGGATTTTGATTAAATTTTCATCTCCGACGGCCAACAAACAATCGCCCTGGAAGTTTTTCGTAAAATAATCGTTAATATTCTCTTCGTCTAAATTTTTTCCTTCAATTAATAATTGCGTGTCATAGCGATATTCTAACATAGCGAACTCCCTTTCCCTTTTTAGGCCTAAAGTTTTATCTGCTTGAATGCGTTTATCCTAGAAAATTGCCAATCTGTAAAGAGGTTGCAAGAACCTTAAATGCGATCCGTCATAAAGAGAGGAACATTGGACGGAATATCATTTTAGATAATCCCCGCTTAAAAAATATTCCATTAACGTATGACCAACCGAAATATAAGGACCAGTCTTAGCGGTTTCTTCATTAAAGGGCAAAGCTTCCGGACGCATAAACGGATGGTTTTTATCAAAAATCATACAAGGCACCGGTTCGGATACGTGCGTCTTTAAAGCGACGGGAGACGGATGATCGGGTG
>CALXSZ010000007.1 GCA_944391275.1 uncultured Syntrophomonadaceae bacterium | reverse complement strand
AACAGAATCTCCCGAAGCGGATAATTCA
Organism: uncultured Syntrophomonadaceae bacterium; assembly: GCA_944391275.1. Classification (GTDB taxonomy): domain Bacteria; phylum Bacillota; class Syntrophomonadia; order Syntrophomonadales; family Syntrophomonadaceae; genus CALXSZ01. The sequence goes on along the minus strand of CALXSZ010000007.1, from coordinate 3,375 downwards.
TCACGCAGTCTAATTCTTCTCCGAGTAAGTATTCGCGCAAGACGCCATAACTTATTTTGTGACTGGCGTCCTCCCAAACCTCTCCTAAAACGAGTCCCTCTTTGTTTTCCTCCAAAACCGCTTTTTTTAAGCCTTTAATAAAAAAATCCGGCAGCTCGTCCGCCACATCCAACCGCCACCCTCGCACACCCAATCGCATCCAATAACGCACGACCGAATTTTCTCCCGCATAAATCAACTGTTGACAAGCCGGATGATTTTTATTTAAGTTAGGAAGATCCGCAATATTCCACCAACATTCATAATCGCTCTGTTCCGTATTTCGAAAACAATACCAATCCGAATAAATCGACTGGGGATTTTTCCACGCCCCTTGTCCGCCATAGTTGCCGTATCGGTCAAAGTAGCGGCTGTCTTGCCCCGTATGACTGAAAACGCCGTCTAAAATAATAGAAATTCCCTGCCGCTCCGCCTCTTCACATAATCGTTTCAGACTTTCTTCATCCCCAAGCAGCAGATCAACCTTAAAATAATCGGCCGTATCGTACCGATGGTTGCTGGCCGCTTGAAAAATCGGGTTCAGATAGAGGACGTTTATCCCCAAGCTCGCTAGATCTCGGCATTTTTCCCGGATTCCTTCCAGGGTTCCGCCAAAAAAATCCCAATGCGTGACTTCTCCTTGTTGATTTTTCGTATAAGCGGGGAAATCATACCAATCCTGCCGAAAAATTTTTTTGCTTCCGGCCAAAGGCTTTTGCCCTAATACATTGGAAATTCGCTGGATCCAATCCGATCCGCGGCGATATCGATCTGGAAAAATTTGATAGGCTACAGCCTCCTGATACCACGCTGGAACTTGCCTTCTTTTATAGACGGTAATTTGCCAAGATGGGGGATTTTCTTCATAAATTTGTCCTTCCCCGCCGCATCCATCCGGTTGATTGCCATAAAGGTACTCCTGATGAGAATCCTGTATGCGGAAAGAATACCAAAGCAAACCAGGCGACGGAGGAACCGAAAAATGGACGGTCCATCGGATAGTATCTCCGGGTTGATCTTCTGCAGCTTTCATTTCCAGAAGTTTCTCCCCGATTCCATCTTGCCAAAAGCGCACCCAAACACGAATGGGTTCGTGTGCCTGAAGAACATCCAAACACAAAGTTACCTGCGTATGGACTTCTACGGCGCCAAACGGCTCCCGATAGCTTTTTTCCTGCGAATGGTGGTAAAATTGCATATGTCTGATCCTCTTTTGTTCTTCAACGCGCTTGTTCGTATAACTTTTGATAAAGCGCGCGATATTGTTCTGCGGAGCGTTCCCATCCGAAATCTTTGCGCATTGCCCGCTTGATTAATTTTCGCCATTCCTGCGGATATTGACGATAAATCTTTTCCGCCCATTGCAACGCGCCTAGAAGCGCTGATGCATGATACTCAAAAAAACCAAATCCCCATCCATCTCCTCCCAGAGATGGATAGGACTGAACGGTATCTTTTAACCCACCCGTTTCATGGACGATGGGCAACGTTCCGTAGCGCATGGCAATCATTTGGGATAAGCCGCATGGCTCAAAACGAGAAGGCATGATCAATCCATCGGCTCCAGCATAAAACCGTCGGGCAAGGGCTACATCAAACGTAAGATGAACCCGCAGTTTTTGCGGGTAGTAGTCTGAAAGCCGCTGCAGTTGTTCTTCGTAGGTTTTTTCTCCATTTCCTAAGACCGCTACTTGTACGTCGCCTTCTAACCATTGTCCCAAAATCTCGATTAGCAATTGGACACCCTTCTGTTCGGTTAATCGGCTAACCATGACAAAAAGAGGCGAATCTTCTTTTTCAGGCAACCCCAATTCTTGCTGAAGCGCTTGTTTGTTCCGTTGCTTGTCTTCAAGATGTTCCACATCGTATGGATAGGCAATCCAAGGGTCGTGCGCCGGATTATACGTTTCTGTGTCAATTCCGTTTAAAATGCCAAACAATTGATCTTGTCGCTGAACAAAAAAATTCTCCATTTTTTGTCCAAAATAGGAATCCCGGATCTCTTGAGCATAAGTGGGACTGACGGTTGTTAAAAGATCACTATAGAGAATACCGCCTTTCATGTAATTCACCGTATCATCATACTGCAATTGTCGAGCCGCAAAGGAATTTTCGGAGAATCCTAATACATCGGTCAGTACACTCCAGGGAAAAATTCCTTGATAAGCTAAATTATGGATTGTAAAGATGGTACGAATCGAGGCGTATAAGGGAAGATTCCGATAATATTCCTGTAAAAATACCGGAATAAGCGCCGTATGCCAATCGTTGCAGTGAAGGATCGCACAGGAGAAATCTGGAAGATATTGCAGGCTTTCCAGCACAGCTTTACTGAAAAAAGCGATTCGTTCGGCGTCATCGCCATATCCATAGGGATTTTCGCGTTTAAAGTAATATTCGTTGTCCACAAAATAGTAAGTAACGCCTTTATAATCCAAGGTTTCAATTCCACAATATTGTCTCCGCCAAGCCAACGGAACCGTTAACTCTGCTACTTTCCGCATTTTTTCTCGATAGATCTCTGGGATCGAAGAAAATTTCGGCAAAATGACACGTATCGGACATCCGGTCTTTTTCAAAGCGCCGGGAAAAGATCCTCCAATATCGCCCAATCCGCCCGTTTTCAAAAAAGGTTCCGCTTCAAAAATTGCAAATAAAATCGATCGTTTTTCGGTTGACTGCATCTCGTATTCTCCCCCAATCACAACATGCGCTTTTCTCCTACAAAGGGATTTTCGGGCGTTCCACAAATTTTCACCTGTTCTTTTAGGGTATAATACTTATCCAAGATCGCATTCTCTAAAAGCGTATTTTTTCCAATATAGCATTGCGGCATCACCACGCTGTTGCGGATAACCGCGCCCTCTTCAACTTGTACGCCGCGGAACAGGATGCTATTTTCCACCGTTCCGCGAATGGAGCATCCGGTGTTAATCAGTGAATTCTTCACCTTAGCCGTATCAAAATAGCGCGTCGGAACACTATCATGCATTTTGGTCAGAATGGGTCGTTCCGAAGAAAACAATGTTTTTCGCACTTGTTCGGACAAGAGCTCCTGGCTGCATCTTAAGTAATCGGCGGCGGAAGAAATCCCCCCGGCATACCCGGTATAAATATAGGCTTGGACATGAATCCGCGCTAAATCATGATGAATAATCTCAAATAAATCCTGATACTCTAAAGCCGCATACCATTCAATTAAATCCAACAGTCGTTCCCGCCGAATCACAAAACTGTCGATGAAAGCCATTGCGCCGGCATGAACACACGGAGCCATATCTACCACGCGACGATTTTGATCCAGCATCACCTCCTGCAAACCGGAATGATCCCGCT
>CALXSZ010000006.1 GCA_944391275.1 uncultured Syntrophomonadaceae bacterium | reverse complement strand
TTAGAAGGACTCGTCCAGATTTTGTCCCGCGAAATTTTTCCTGATTATATGATTGAAGAGCTTCCAGGAGGCGTGGTCTTAACGGGAGGCGGGGCGAAGATGAAAGGAATCGAGCAATATTTTAGCCGGATTCTTCATTTGCCAGTTCGTCAAGGAAATCCGGATCGTTTGGAGCATCTGTTTCATGATTATCGAAGCCCGGAAAATGCGACCGTATTGGGGAGCGCCGTATACGAGCGCACATATTTGGAAAACGAGAAGAAAAGTTTTTCTGATCCGGTTGAAAAATTCTTTCGTCGCGTAACGGGATGGGTGCGCGACATGATGATGGAACAATAGGAACATAGTAAGCAACAGTCTTTCTATGTTTTGGAGATTTTAAGGAGGGAAAGGACTATGCCATTGGATTTGGTGATGGAGCCGACGCAAAATGCGAAAATTAAAGTAATTGGAGTGGGAGGAGCTGGAGGAAACGCGGTCAATCGAATGATTGACGCGGGTTTGCAAGGAGTAGAATTTATTGCGGTCAATACCGATGCGCAGGCGTTGTTATTGTCCAAAGCAGAGCAAAAGGTGCAAATTGGCGTTAAATTAACTAAAGGATTGGGCGCAGGGGCTAACCCTGAAATTGGGATGAAGGCGGCTCAAGAGAGTGAAGATGATTTGAGAAATGCCATTGATGGGGCTGATATGGTATTTGTAGCAGCGGGAATGGGCGGAGGTACCGGAACGGGAGCCGCGCCTGTTATCGCAAGTTTGAGCCGTGAAATGGGCATTCTTACAGTAGGCGTTGTCAGCCGTCCTTTTATGTTTGAAGGCCGTAATCGTGGAAACCAGGCCGAAAGCGGAATTAAAAATTTACGCGAAATGGTCGATAGTTTGATTATTATTCCGAACGACCGCCTCTTACAGATTGCGGATCGAAATACATCTTTTAGCGAAGCGTTCCGTATGGCCGATGATATTTTGCGTCAAGGCGTTCAAGGAATTACCGATTTAATCCTGGTTCCTGGAATAATTAACTGCGACTTTGCGGATGTTCAGACGGTTATGCGCAATAGCGGATCGGCTTTGATGGGCATTGGAAGCAGTAAAGGCGACAATCGCGCGATTGAAGCTGCAAAAGCGGCTATTTCGAGTCCGTTGCTTGAAAATTCGATTGAGGGCGCGACAGGCGTACTCTTTAATGTTAGCAGCTCGAGTAGTTTGGGAATGGTTGAAGTAAATGAGGCGGCAGGCGTCATCTATGAAGTGGTTGACCCGGATGCAAAAATTATATTTGGTACAACGATTGACGATTCGTTGGAAGATGAAATTCGTATAACCGTTTTAGCAACCGGATTTCATCAGGAAGCTGAAGAAAAAGGAAATTCTGCTGCAAAATCTCCTTATCGTTCCTCAAATGATAATCGCAAGAGCGGAGCGAATCATACTCAGCAGCCACAACCGGCGCCTCAAAATCAAAATTATGGCGGCTTAACTTTGATGGGGGAGGATTTTGATTTACCTTCATTCCATCGGCGTCCCCGTTAGAAACACATATCCTGTTTGAAAAACATAATCCAATAAAATAGAGTTGTGATTAAAGCCGAAAAAAGATGGATTTTCATCTGAATTTCGGCTTTAATCGTTTATGGGTGTATTTTTTATAACAATTTAATTGAATGAAAAAAGCGGTGTTTTATAAAAAGAAAACACCGCTTTTGTCGCAAAAAGAAGGAAGTTCACCTATTTAAATGTTGTTGTTGCGACAACTTATTCTTTTGATCCATGCTATAATGAAAAATACATTTTGCGGAAAATTTTGCATATAAATGAAAATGGATCGTAAAGAGAGGCGTTCACATCATGGAGACGGTCACCCAACCCATTCTTTATCTTGATACAACCCTACTCATGCATTCGTCTATTGACTTCCTTTTGTTGTATTTAACCGGAAAGCTTTGCCTTTTAAAATCGCCGAAATGGAAATTGTTTATAGCGTCTATTCTAGGCGGAATATATGGGACCGCTTATATGATGAATGCTCATCCCATTTTAATATCTCCTTGGCTTCGCCTGGTTTTTCCGTTATTGCTCATTTCTATTGCATTTCATCCTAGCAATAGAAAAGATTGGGTAAACAGCATTGCCGTATTTACTTTATTAAATATTATAACGACAGGAACGATCTTCTTACTATTTTTTATGCAAGTTCCCATGGGGAAATTTCATCATATTTTTATTTGGGGAGCAGGAGCAGCGATTTTATGGGGAATTACCCATCAACTTTTGCGTGCGATTCCCAAACTTTCACACAAAATTACGGAAGTTGTCGTAGAAATATGCTTGGGTGGGAAAACGATCCATTGTCATGGATTTGTGGATACAGGAAATAGTCTGGTCGATCCAACCGATCATAAACCTGTTATTGTCATAAGAAATCAGCTGTTTCAACCGATTTTAAACTTGGAAAAGGGAGGAAAAGATGTTCCGGGTTCGAATTTACAGGTGCTTTATCAACAATTATTGCAAAATGAACAGCTAAAAGAACGGCTGCGTGTCGTGCCTTACAATTCCGTAGGCAAAAATCATGGGATGATGATCGGGTTTCGTTCCGACATGGTTATCATAAAAAACGATCTTACAACCCGAAAACATCAAGGAATTGTTATAGCCATAACGGAGGAAAAAATTCCGGATTGTTTAATACCGGCTGTTTTGCTTTAAGATAATGAGGTTTTCATAAAGGATAAAAAAGGGGGAAAGAACATGGGGATCGGATTAAAAAAACTAAAAAATCATATGATGTATTGGTTCTATTTAAAAAATTCATCTGGATTTTTATGGTATATTGGATCAAGCGAAGTTTTACCTCCGCCCCTAAAAGAAGCGGAAGAACGGGAGTTGTTGGAAAGACTTCCGGAAGAAGGAGAAACCATTCGTACCCAACTCATTGAACATAATTTAAGGCTCGTCGTTTACATTGCACGAAAATTTGAAAATACCGGCATTCAAGTAGAAGATCTCATTTCCATAGGTACCATTGGGCTGATCAAAGCCGTCAATACCTTTGATCCGACTAAAAAAATAAAACTAGCTACGTATGCTTCACGGTGTATTGAAAATGAAATTTTGATGTATTTGAGAAGAAGTGTAAAAAATCGTGGGGATATTTCATTGGATGAACCGCTCAATGTTGACTGGGATGGAAACGAATTATTGCTTTCAGACGTATTGGGCACGGAAAATGATATGATCTACAAAAAAGTAGAAGGCGATATTGAAAAAAGTCTTTTGCGTCAAGCGCTCTGTAAACTTAATCCTCGGGAAACACTTATTATAAAATTACGTTTTGGATTAGAAGACGGAATTGAAAAAACACAAAAAGAAGTAGCAGATGTTTTGGGAATTTCTCAATCCTATATTTCAAGATTGGAAAAACGCATTATTCGACGCCTGCAAAGAGAAATTCATCGCATAGAATAAAAAGAGGGATGCTTATTTTTCATAAATAGGCATCCTTATTATTTGAAATAAAAAATTTATGATTTGAAAGGATGCTGTTTTGCCATTCTCAAAAACTCTACCAAAGCAATCAATTTTATCCGCCTACTTGCCGCTTTTTTTCATTTGCTTATTGCATGGTAAAATTCAAATTTTTATGAAACCAAACTTGGATTTTACGGGGGATTTATTCGGAATAACCGAATTAAGTGTCTTACCGCGCACAGAGAAGAATTTTTTGAATTTTGAGGTAAAATTAATGTTGCATATTTAATAAAGATAAAAGTTCTGCGCGTGTGGCGGCGTTGGTTTCAAAAATTCCTCGAACAGCTGAAGTAATGGTTGTTGAACCTGGTTTTTGCACGCCGCGCATCGTCATGCACATATGTTCGGCTTCCAAAATGACCATAACGCCATAGGGTTTGAGTTGCTGGAACAGGCAATCGGCAATTTGACTGGTTAAGCGTTCCTGAAGTTGCGGTCGCCGTGCAAAAGATTCTGCGACCCGGGCTAGTTTGCTAATCCCTACTACTTGTCCGCCTTTAGGGATGTAAGCGACATGCGCCTTGCCAAAAAAAGGAAGAAAATGATGTTCGCACATCGAGTAAAAAGGGATATCTTTTACGAAAACTAATTCGTCGTGATGTTCGGTAAAAGTAACATCGAGCAATTCCTCCGGATGTACGGATAAACCGGAAAAAATTTCCTCATACATACGTGCAACTCGATTTGGCGTTTCGAGTAATCCCTCCCGTGAGGGATCCTCTCCCAACGCAAGCAGAATTTCTCGAAAAGCCTTTTTTATTCGCTCCTGATCAATTTTTGTGTTTTTCATAATCCGTTTATATCCTCTCTCCTTATCCATATGTATCTTTTTATTTTACTCTCATTCGAATGGATTAACAATCCCTGGTTGGTTATTTTTTGGTTATGTTAAAAAGAGTTAAAAACTTGTTGGGCAATCTTTTCATTTTTTTTAGAAACTGGTATATTATAAATAAAGAAGAACAGAATCTTTTGTCATCAATATGAAGCTGTTAAAGTCAAATGAGGATCCGAATATGAGATTAAGCCGATACATTGCACAAGCTGGCGTTTGTTCCCGCCGACAAGCCGACACGGAGATTTTGCAAGGTCATATTACCGTTAATGGAAAAGTGGTCGACCAAGTAGGCGTACAAGTAGATGAAACGCAGGATGAAATTCGATACCGAGGAAAATTAATTCGTATAGAAAAGAAACGATATTTTCTCTTTTATAAACCAACCGGATGTTTAAGCAGCGTACGAGATCCTTTTGGACGTCCGACCGTTTCCGATTGGTTTCAGCAATTCCCGGAGCGATTATATCCGGTAGGGCGGTTAGATATTAATACGTCGGGACTGCTTTTGGTTAGTAATGATGGTGATTTTGTTCATCGTATGATTCATCCACGTTATAAAATTGCGAAAACCTATCAAGTGCTTGTACGAGGACAAGTACTTGAGAGACAGATTCAGCAACTCTTACAGGGAGTGCTTGTAGAGGACGAGATGGTAGCTGCGGATGAAGTCAAATATGTAAAGAAATTACATGAAGAAACGGTATTAAATATAACGATTCATCAAGGAAAAAAAAGACAAATACGAATGATGTGTTCGGCGATCGGGCATCCCGTTATAAGACTCGTGCGTATCCAATTTGGGTTTTTAACTTTAGAAAATCTCAAACCGGGCGAATATCGCGCTTTAACAACGGAGGAAATCCAGAAACTTCTAAAATTAACTCAAACGGAACCTTTTTACCCAACGTCTGATACGAAAAAATAGAGTAAGATTGATTTATGAAAGGAGATATTCCCTTGAATGTAGCAAAAAGTATTACAAAGACGGGAAAACCTGCTCTTATAAAAAAAGGTGTTTCGAATTATGTTAAATCGGACGAAGAATTTTTAAATCCGGATTATTTTATCAACCGAGAACTTAGTTGGCTGGATTTTAATGCCCGTGTTTTGGAAGAAGCCCGCAGTAATGAGAATCCTTTATTAGAACGCTTGAAATTTCTAAGTATCACTTGTTCGAATTTGGATGAATTTTTTATGATACGCGTGGCTTCGCTCAAGGAATTATTACATGCCGATTATACTGAACCAGACGCTAGCGGTCTTAGCCCCCGTCAACAATTAAAAATGATCAGTGAAAAAACGCACCAAATGATTGAACGGATTTATTCCACTTATAATCGCGCTTTGCTTCCTAAATTAAAAAAACAGGGGATACGCATTTTAAGTTGGGATCAACTTTCCCAAGAGCAAATAGAATTTACGCATAAGTATTTTAAGAAAAGTTTGTATCCCGTTATTACGCCCATGGCTGCTGATTCAGCCAGACCGTTTCCGCTTATTGCTAATAGGCGTTTAAATATTTGTGCGTTGCTGATGAAAAAAGGAAGCCGTAAAGTTCGATATCGTTTTGCGACAATTGAAGTTCCAAGCGGTTTGTCTCGTTTTGTTAAATTGCCGACAAAAGAGGGGGAAACTTCTTTTATTTTATTGGAAACCATCATTGAACAACATTTGGATCAATTATTCATCGGTTATTCCATTGTTAGCGCCGCTTCCTATCGAATTATGCGTAATGCGGATCTTTCCATTGATGAAGAAGACGCGCAGGACCTGTTGAAAAAAATACAAAAAAGCCTTAAAAAACGCCGTTGGGGAGAAGTCATGCGGTTGGAAGTAGAAAAAGGGGTAGACAAGAGGCTTTTAAATATTTTGCAAGAAGAATTATCGGTAGAAAGTGAAGATGTTTATCCGATTCATGGACCTCTAGACTTAACCATGCTAATGAAATTGTATGACCTGTTTGACCTTCCACATCTTAAATACCCGCCTTTTTATCCAGCGCACCCAAACAATGAGTGGGAAACCGATATTTTTTCGGTTATTCGCAGGCAAGATTTATTTTTGCACCATCCGTATGATTCCTTTGATCCCGTTGTTGAATTCATTCATCAAGCCGCTGAAGATCCCAACGTCTTAGCGATTAAACAAACTTTATATCGTGTAAGCGGCAACTCGCCGATTGTGCGAAACTTGGCCAAAGCTGCTGAAAATGGAAAGCAAGTGATGGTATTGGTTGAAGTCAAAGCCCGTTTTGATGAGGAACAAAATATTAATTGGGCCAGGGAATTGGATCGAGCGGGCTGCCATGTTATTTATGGGGTGGTTGGCCTAAAAACGCATTCGAAAATTGCGATGGTTGTGCGTCAAGAAGGAGACGAAATACGACGTTATGTCCATTTAGGAACGGGAAATTATAACGATAACACGGCCAAAATTTATACGGACATGTCATTATTTACGTGTGCTGAAAAAATAGGAGAAGACGCTACGGAAACTTTTAATATGCTTTCCGGATATAGTGAACCCCCTTCTTGGAATCGTCTGATCTTGGCTCCGTTATGGCTGCGCAAAGAAATGACGCGACTCATTCGCCAGGAAGCCGACCAGGCTCGAGCTGGAAAACCTGCTGAAATGATTTTTAAAATGAATTCGCTCGTTGATCCGCTCATCATCGGAGAACTTTACGAAGCTTCCTGCGCGGGAGTGAAAATTCAGCTGATTGTACGGGGGATTTGTTGTTTAAAAGCGGGGGTAAAAGGGTTATCTGAAAATATTTCGGTTCGTTCTTTGATTGGACGTTTTCTGGAACATAGCCGTGTTTACTGGTTTAAAAATGGCGGGAACGAACAACTCTTTTTATCGAGCGCCGATCTTATGCCTCGCAACTTGGACCGACGGGTCGAAATCATGTTTCCAATTGATGATCCAGCCATCCAGGAACAAATTAAAGAACTTTTAGATCTTCAGTTAAAAGATACGCAACGAGCTCGCGTGATGCAAAAGGATCAAACGTATTGTCGAATCAATCACCGAGGACGCAATCAACTGGATAGTCAAAAAGAACTATGTTTGCGTGCTGAAAATCAGGAAAAAAATCAAGAAATGTATAATCAGGTCGAAGCCACTCGAACCTTTATCCCCGTTACGGAAAAATAGACCTCCCTTTTTATTTTTCCAATTCGTGTAGATAAAAGGAGAGAACGGAAGTTGAAACAAGAGATGAGGTTAGCGGTACTTGATTTGGGTTCGAATTCCGTAAGGATGGAAATTTATCAGATTTTGGCGGATGGTTATTATGAATCCATTTGCCAGGAAAAACGTCTGGTACGTCTTTCTGAACGGATGGGAAAAGAAAAAACTTTAAAAGTCATCCCGATCCAACGCACGTTAGAAGCTTTGAAGGAATTTAAAAAGATTTTGGAAAATAATCAAGTCGACGAAGTACGCGCTTTGGCGACGGAAGCAGTACGCCGGGCAGCCAATCGTAAGGAGTTTTTACGTCAAGTACGCCAAGAGACAGGATTTTCCTTCCGAATTATCACCGGGAAAGAAGAGGCGGCGTACGATTGCCGAGGGGTAGCTTTTTCGTTACACGTAAATGATTATGTGATGATTGATACAGGGGGAGGCAGTGTAGAGTTGGCCCTAGTACGAAAGGGAAAAATGCAGCATGCGGTAAGCTTACCCTTGGGATCCGTTATTTTATCAGAAAAATGGCAATTGAATGGAAGAATGACGGCCGAACAATGTTTTAATGTTATGTTGGATGTTTCTCAAGCTTTTCAGAAAGTTGCATGGCTCCAACAGGGGAGAGGGCTTCCGATTGTGATGTTAGGCGGAGCCAACCGTATGTTGGGCCGCATACATATGCTGAAAAATCATCCCACCCGAAAATCTTTGCATAATTATACAATTTTTACTCGCGATATTTTTCAAATGTTTCGTAGAATAATCATGACAGACATAGAAGAAAGAAAAGCGATACCAGGCATGGAGACGGAGCGGGCGGATATTATTATTGGAGGGATCACTCCACTGGTTGTTTTACTTTTAGACTTGGAGTCCGAAAAGACGATTGTTTGTCTGGAGGGTCTGCGGATGGGCGTTTTTCAAGAATTTTATCAAGAATTAAAAGAAAAAAACTTTTTTTATTTTCTTTATTGATATAAACGAGATAAAATCGGATCGATCGTTGCGAAGTTTTTTATTTCAATTCGACTATGTTTTCATTGAATATCCATTTTTAAAACATTTGCAACCAGAGGCACCGCTATAATGGGTGTTTCCTTGACGTTTTACTGTGTCCCAGCGCATTTGTAAAATGAAATCGAAGTTAAATATGTTTTATTCGTATATGTCTGTTAATATGGAAGGTTTGGTTTATTTCAACAGCAAAAACCGTACAATTGTAGTGTTTTATGCTGCGAGCGCTTCATTGTTTTTATTGAGATGAAGTGCAACGAATGCCACCTTTCGGGGAAGATATTAGAAAATATTAACTAAAAAAGGAAAAAGTTTTCAAAAACTTTCTCATGAGAAAAATTTTTCTAGAAATTCGTAGGGATGGGCAGAACAATCTATCTATTCTACTAAAAAAAGAATCATAAATTTTTTCATTACTTTAACGACATTTTCGACGAAATTCTTTGTTATTCTCTTG
>CALXSZ010000005.1 GCA_944391275.1 uncultured Syntrophomonadaceae bacterium | reverse complement strand
ATACTTTTTCCTTAAACACGCATTGCTTCTTTTCCTTTTAAATTCTGTTTGTAAACACAACTTCTTTTCTATGTCTTTTATACTTTTTCCTTAAACACGCATTGCTTCTTTTCCTTTAAATTCTGCTTGTAAACATCCATTCGATCAGCCAGTCCTTCTTCAAATTTTATCCGCATTCATCACTTAATTTTTTCTTTTTTATTTGTTGTCAATGAAGAAAAATTTTTTTTAGAAATGATTCCATTTTTTTCCCCTGTATTTTCCTCTCTTTTTTTGAAATAGGTTCTTTTTTATCTTCTTTTTATGGTAATCATTCAGAAACTTCTCTCTTTTTTATAAAAATTTTACATCATATGGAAAAAAAAGAAAATATTTGTTTTCTGAACGATTCTCCTGTTCCCTCTGGAAAAATGTTGCGATTTCTGCTACTATAATAAATTAGAATGCGTCAGTGCGCCGTTTTAAACCGCCGCTGCTAATTCATACATTTAGGAGAAATCCACTGATTTAGACTTTTCCACAAGGACTTTTTCCACATTTTCAACAGGAGGTCTGCATGTTGACGGAATTAGATTACCGAACCATATGGCAGCAAGTGATGTCCTCTATGCGTTCCGAATTAGGCAAAGTGACTTTTGATACCTGGTTTTCGAAGGTAGACTATCAAAAAACAGTAAATGGAAAGGTCTATTTGCTGGTAAACGGATTTGTTGCCAAAGATTGGATCGCTTCGCGCTATCTGAAAACTTTGGAAGAAAAATTTTCCGCTATTTGCCATGAACCTGTGCAAATTCTTCTTTTAGATAAAAACGCGGAATTTTCTGAAAATCTTTTGTATGCCGAAGCAGACATGCGCGAGGACCCAAAATCCAATATTCAAGCGGCTAATTTAAACGCCCGGTATACCTTTGACACGTTTGTGGTGGGAAACAGCAACCGTTTTGCGCATGCAGCCTGTTACGCTGTCGGAGAAACGCCGGCGACCGCTTATAATCCGTTGTTCATTTACGGCGGCGTCGGATTAGGAAAAACCCATCTAATGCATGCCATCGGCCATCGCGTTTTGGAGAAAAATCCGCTTTTTAAAGTTCGTTACGTTTCCTGCGAACAATTCACCAACGAGTTAATTGGCTCCATCCGAGACGATAAAGCGCCGGATTTTCGCAACCGTTACAGAAGCTGCGACGTGCTTTTGATCGACGATATCCAGTTTTTAGCCGGAAAGGAACGAACCCAGGAAGAACTTTTCCATACCTTTAATACGCTTTACGAAGCCAATAAACAAGTTGTCCTCTCCAGCGATCGACCGCCGAAAAGCATCCCCACGCTCGAAGACCGGCTCCGTTCTCGTTTTGAGTGGGGCCTTATTACCGATATTCAGGCGCCGGACCTGGAAACGCGCATTGCTATTTTAATGAAAAAATCACAAACGGATCAATTAGATATTCCATACGATATTCTCACCTATATCGCCGCTTCGATCCAATCCAACATACGGGAACTCGAAGGCGCTCTGGTTCGTCTGGTGGCCTACGCGAAAATTGCCGGCAAACCCATCAATATGGAAACTACTGTGGAAGCGCTAAAAGACATTCTTCCACCGCCCAAACCTGCGCAGATTACGATTCCGCTCATTCAAAAGGAAGTTTGCGCTTACTATCAAGTCAGCATGGAAGAATTTCTTTCCAAAAAACGGAACAAACAACTGGTGCTTCCGCGGCATATCGCTATGTACCTCTGCCGGAAACTAACGAGCTATTCCCTGCCGCTGATTGGAGAAGAATTCGGCGGAAGAGATCATACCACCGTATTACACGCCATCGAAAAAATTGAACAGGATATTCAAAACGACGAAAAAACACGGAAAGCCATTGAAGAGCTGAACAAAAAAATCAACCCCAATGCCAAACCGCTGCTCTAACATTATCAACAGAAAACAAACAGAGAAAAAACGAAAAAAAATTTCTTTCAACAACTTTAATAACAAACGGAATCGCCCAGAAAAACTGGACAAGAACCCTCTATACACATTGTCCACACTACTACTACTATTACTACTAAATTTCTATAAAGAAAAAGAAACAAGGGAGGGAACTGCATGAAATTCCATATTGAAAAAAAAGAACTTTCCGCCATGACAACCCTCGTAAACCGAGCGGCTTCCCATACATCCAATAAAAATAATCTTTCTGCTTTATCCGGTATTCTGATCGAAGCTTCCAAAGAAAAAGGAATCACCATCACCGCTACGGACTTGGAAATTGGCATGATTACTTCCAATCAGCAAGTTGAAGTGGAGGAGGAAGGCAAGGTTCTCGTTAACGCCACGTTATTTTCTGATTTTATTAAGCTACTGCCAGACATTCCGATCACAGCAGAATTTGACGCAACTCGAAACAAACTAAAAGTCTCCTATGGAAAATCCTTCAGTTATATCAATCTTTATTCCGAAGAAGGCTATCCAGATCCCCCCATTCATCATATGGAAGAAATCATAACGCTACCGAAATTCCAACTGCGCGAAGCGCTCCGAAAAACCGTTTTCGCAGCGGCCGGACAACATTTCCGACAGATCTTTACCGGCGTACTCTTCCATGTTAAAGATCAGAAAACTCTGAATATCGTAGCTTCCGATACCCATCGGATGGCCTGCTTTACCTGCGAAATGGAGCAACCGCCCCAGAAAGAAGATCTCCAATTCATCCTCCCAGCTCGAACCGTCAACGAGCTGCTGCGCGTTATGGATGACAGCGATGAAGACGTTCACATTGCGATGAACCAAAACAATATCCTATTCTATTATGATCAATTTATCCTGTTCTCCCGCGTGATTGAAGGACAATATCCCAACTACGAAATGGTCATCCCCAGTTCGTTCACAACGGAGTTCACCATTGACGCGCCTATTCTGACGACGTCGTTGGAACGCTCCCGGATCATGCCTCCGGATGAGAAATTCAAGATCCCGAACATCCAAATGTACATTGAAGAAAACAGTCTCACAATCGATACCGTTTCAGAAAGTATGGGGGAAATTAAGGAATTCCTCGATAACGTGGAAATTACGGGAGACAGTCATTTTAAGATCCTATTTAATACCAACTATTTTCTCGACATTGCGAAACTATTGGCCCAGGAAACCGAACAGATTCGCATTCAAATGTCCGGGCCTTTAAGCGCCGCTGCGATCAGCAACCCCGAAAAGGACAATTACGTCTATGTCTTGGTTCCTTTACGCAGCGCTTAACCCGGAAGCAGGAGGGTTGGGTTGAAGATTGAACGAATAAGAATACAGAACTTCAGAAATTTGACGTCTATTTATTACGAAGCGCACCCAACGTTGAACGTCTTTTTGGGAAACAACGCTCAGGGGAAAACCAGCTTACTGGAAGCCATTTATCTTCTCTCTCGACCGATTTCATTTCGACCCGGAAAAGACGGCGACTTCTTACAGGAGCATTGCTCGAGTTTCATGCTGGAAGCTCGATGTGTTCAACATGACGAACCCTATAAGCTAACGGTCCGTTATGATCAAGAAAAAAAACGGAAGGATTTTTTCCGGAACGAAAAGAAAACCACTTATAAGGACGGGCAGCGTTTGAAAGTCGTCCTGTTCACGCCGGACGATCTCTATTTGATCAAAGGAAATCCGAGCCGACGTCGACAATTTCTAGACTTCATTCTTTGTCAACTCAGTCCATCGTACGAAAAGACCCTTTCCGAGTATCTGACGTTGCTGAAACGAAGAAACCAACTGCTCCGGAACGCCCAAAGAAACAGTCCCGGATTTCAAGCGGTAAATACGTTGTTGATTCAAGCAGCGTCCCCAATACTCTGGGAACGGATTCGTCTGACGGCTTTTCTGGATCAATGCGTACAAGAGATTTTTGAGGCCATTGACCCGGAAAATTCCCCGGTCCATCTGCGCTACGCTTTGTCCTTTCCAAGTCACGACGGCGCAATTCGGAAAGAAGACCTATCCGAAGGTCTAGAAAAACAGCTTCAACTTTTACAAGAAAAAGAGGATCAGCGTCTGAAAACCTTGGCGGGTCCCCATTTAGACGACGTGAATATTTACTTGAATCAGCGGCTGGCGCGGAACTTTGCTTCCCAAGGCCAGCAGCGCAGTATTGCTGTGGCCTTAAAAATGGCGGAAGTGCAGGTTTATCGAAAAATACAAGGCGAATCCCCCGTTTTTTTATTGGATGAAGTCTTAGCGGAATTGGACCTGAAGAAAAAGCAACAATTGTTCGACTGGCTGCAGCAGGCGGATTTTCAGAGTTTTCTGACGGCGGTGGCGCTGGATGGAATCCAGGGAACCGAAAATGTTCAAATGACTCGTTTAAAGCAAGGAGCGATTGAATGATGAAAAAATCTATCCAATATTTGCATATCGGAGAAAATCACGTTCTTCCTCTACGCGAGATTATCGGAATTATCAATATCGAAAACGCCATTCCGCCTGAAACGGCCGATTTCATTGAAAAAGCCGAAGCGGAAAAACGTTTCTATAAAATTGGACAGGAATCTGGAGCGAAGTCGCTGATTATCGGCGCGCGAAATGTATATCAATCTCCAATATCTTCGGTTACCTTATCGAAACGTGCAATGGAAAAATTCTGGGAGGAAAAAAATGAGTAATCAGAAAAATCATTATGATGCTTCAAATATTCAGGTATTAGAAGGATTGGAGGCGGTACGCAAACGACCCGGGATGTACATCGGTTCGACCGGCCCTCGCGGTCTTCATCATTTGGTCTTTGAAATTGTGGACAACAGCATCGACGAAGCCGTCGCGGGCTTCTGCGATACCATTCAGGTGACGGTTCATCCCGATAACAGCGTCACCGTCCGGGACAACGGCCGAGGGATTCCGGTGGATGAACATCCCACCCTCCACCGCCCAGCGCTGGAAGTCATCATGACCAAGCTGCATTCCGGCGGAAAATTTGGCGGCGGTGGGTATTCCATTTCGGGAGGGCTGCATGGCGTCGGTTTGTCGGTCGTCAGCGCGCTTTCTCGGCGAATGGATATCGTCATCGAACGGGACGGCTATGTGTTTACCCAAAGTTATGAGAAGGGTCGGCCGGTCACGGACATTGCCCAAGGAAAAAAATCGTCCGGACAAGGCACGCAGATTACTTTTTGGGCCGATCCGGAGATTTTTGAGGAAACCGTCTACGACAAAACGATTCTTGTTCAACGGCTTCGGGAATTATCGTACTTGAACAAAGGCCTAACCATTACATTTTTGGATGAACGAGATGAGGAACCCGAAACCTTGACTTTTGTTTCTTCCGGTATTCAAGATTTTGTATCGTTTATAAACCGCAGCAAAGATCTGCTCAACGAAAAACCGATCCAGATCGAAGGGAAAAAGGACGGCGTGGTCGTAGAAGTGGCGATCCAATACAATCAGGGCTATGCGGAAAGTATTTATTCCTTTGCAAATAATATTCATACCCATGAAGGTGGGTTTCATGAAGTGGGATTTAAGAACGCTATGACCCGCATCATCAACGACTATGCCAAAAAATTTGGGATTATTAAGGACAACGAGCCCAAACTTTCGGGCGAGGACGTTCGTGAAGGCATGGCGGCGGTGATCTCGGTCCTGGTGCCGGAGCCGCAGTTTGAAGGCCAGACCAAGACGAAACTGGGCAATACGTACGTGCGGGGGATTGTTGAGTCGCTCGTTTATGAAAAAATGGACGATTATCTCAATGAAAATCCCGCGGAAGCCAAAAAGATTTTGGATAAATCGATCTCGGCGCGCCGAGCGCGGGAAGCAGCCCGAAAGGCGAGAGAATTAACCCGGCGTAAAAGCGTATTGGAAACGACGTCGCTGCCAGGTAAGTTGGCGGATTGCAGTTCCAAAGATCCGGCGCTGTCCGAATTATTCCTGGTGGAAGGGGATTCAGCCGGCGGTTCGGCCAAGCAGGGACGCGACCGAACCTATCAGGCGATCTTGCCGCTTCGCGGAAAAATTCTGAACGTCGAAAAGGCCCGTATGGATCGGGTTTTGGCCAGCGATGAAATCTGCAACATGATTACCGCGATGGGAACCGGGATTGGCAAGGATTTTGACATTACCAAGGCCCGCTATCATAAATTGTTCATCATGACGGACGCCGATGTGGACGGCGCGCATATTCGAATTCTGCTGCTGACGTTCCTATTCCGCTATATGCGGCCTCTCATAGAGGAGGGATACGTCTATATCGCTCAGCCGCCCCTCTATGGCTTAAAGCGCGGCAAAGAGATCAAATATTTCTATAATGATACGGAATTAGAGGAATTCATGAAAGAGACGGACCAAAAATGGAGCATCCAGCGCTACAAAGGACTCGGGGAAATGGATCCGGAACAGCTGTGGTATACGACCATGAGCATTGAGCATCGAACGATTTTGAAGGTGACGATGGAAGACGCGCTCTTAGCGGATGAGATTTTTTCCGATCTCATGGGCGATAACGTCGAAGCGCGGCGGGAGTTTATCCATGAGAACGCGCAATACGTGAAAAATTTGGACATATAGGAGGGATGGACCGTGGAAGAAGGAAAAATATTGGAAGACACTCGAGTCGTCCCGATTCAAATAGAAAAAGAGGTGCGTAAATCGTTCTTGGAATATTCGATGAGCGTCATTGTTTCGCGTGCGCTCCCGGACGTCCGAGATGGCATGAAACCAATCCATCGTCGGATCATGTATGCCTTGTACGACCAGGGCATGACGCACGATAAGCCGCATAAAAAGTCGGCCAATATCGTGGGGGAAGTCATGGGGAAGTATCATCCACATGGCGATTCGGCCATTTATCAAACGATGGTGCGGTTGGCGCAGGATTTTTCCATGCGTTATCCATTGGTAGACGGGCATGGAAATTTCGGTTCCATCGACGGCGATTCAGCGGCAGCCATGCGTTATACGGAATCCCGTATGTCCAGAATTGCAGCGGAAATGCTGCAGGATATCGATAAAGAAACGATTGATTGGATGCCCAACTACGACGATACGCGCCTGGAGCCGACGGTTCTGCCGTCCCGAATTCCCAATCTTCTAGTGAACGGGTCTTCCGGGATTGCCGTGGGGATGGCCACGAATATGCCTCCGCACAATTTGCGGGAAGTGGTTCAGGGAATCGAAATGCTCCTGGAGAATCCGGACGCTACGGTCGCGGATTTGATGAAGGCCATCCCGGGTCCGGATTTCCCGACGGGCGGTCTCATGATGCGCGGCGATATCCAAAAAGCCTACGAGACAGGTCGTGGGTCGGTGAAAGTCCGCGCCCGGTATCATGTAGAAGAGAAAAAAGGCGGCAAAACCGCGCTGGTTTTCACGGAAATTCCTTATATGGTCAACAAAGCGCGCCTGATGGAAAAAATTGCCGAATTGGTGAAAGAGAAACGCATTGAGGGTATTTCGGATTTACGGGACGAATCGGACCGCAAAGGAATCCGCATGGTCATTGAACTCCGCAAAGACGTAAATATCGATATGCTGGTCAACCGGTTATATAAAAATACGCAGCTCCAAGAAAGTTTTGGGATTATCAATTTGGCCTTGGTTAATGGACGGCCTAAAATCCTCAATCTCAAGCAATTGCTGGAACATTATATTGAACATCGCAAGGAAATCATCACCCGTCGAACCCAACATGAACTCAAATTGGCCCGCGACCGGGAACATATTCTGGAAGGATTAAAGATTGCGCTGGATCATCTGGATGATATCGTTCAGTTGATCCGCAGCTCGCGAGACCGGGAAAGCGCTCGTTCGGCCTTAATGGAACGGTACGGCCTTTCCGAGATTCAAGCCAATGCGATTCTGGATATGCGGCTCGTACAACTGACCAATTTGGAACGGGAAAAGATTGAGAAGGAATTGGAAGAAATACGAGCCAAAATTTCGGATTTGCTGGATATTTTATCTCATCCGGAACGGGTCATTGCAATGATTCGCGAGGATATGGAAGAAATTAGCAAAAAATATGGCGATAAGCGGCGTACGGAATTGATCCGAAACGTAGACGACTTTACCGAAGAGGACTTTGTGGAAGATAAGGAAACGGTGATTACGCTTTCCAATCGCGGATATATCAAACGCCAGCCGCTGGATTCGTATCGTGCGCAGCGCCGAGGCGGAAAAGGCACAAGTTCCGTCACAAACCGCTCAGAGGATTATACGAGCGACGTTTTGGTAACTACGCTCTTAACACATTTATTGTTCTTTACCAACCAGGGACGCGTATTTGCGTTAAAAGCGCATCATGTGCCGGAATATTCCCGTCAGGCGAAGGGACAAGCTTTAATCAATCTGATTAACCTGCGTTCGGACGAGAAAGTCACAACGATGATGCCCGTCAAGGATTTCGGGACGGATGAAGCCTTGATGATGGTTACGCAAAAAGGGATGATCAAAAAGATCAAACTTTCCAATTTTTCGAATATTCGTAAGCAGGGGATGAATGCCATTACATTGCGCGAAGAAGACGATCTAATTGGCATCGTGCGTTTGGCGAGCGACCAAGATTCGGTCATGTTAGTAACTTCGCGCGGCCAGGGGATTTGTTTTGAGGCTTCTCAGGTGCGTGAAATGGGACGCGCGGCGATGGGTGTGCATGGAATTAAATTGGAATTGGACGATTATGTGGTCGGCGCATCCAAGGTATATGAGGACAGCGAAGCGGTTCTGGTGACGCAGCACGGCTATGGCAAACGCACCGATATGACGCTCTTTAAAACACAGAATCGCGGAGGGAAAGGCATGAAATCCATTGATGTGAATGTGAAAAACGGGTTGGTAGTCGGCTTCAAGGTTGTTCGGGAAGACGAAGAATTAATGATTCTCACCAGTAATGGGAATATCATTCGGCTCCATGTACGGGATATTTCTACGCAAAAACGCTACGCGCGCGGAGTGCTTTTGATGAAATTGGACGAGGGCGACTATGTAACAGCCGTCGAGACGTTTAAAGAAAAAGAGGATGAAGAAACAGGACCTTCCAACGCGGATTGATTCGGATCTTCGGTATTTTCCGTATTTTCCGTTAAATGAAGGGATGAAAACTTCAATTTATAAAAATTATAAAAAGACCAGGCGGTACTTCCGCCTGGTTGAATGTTTTCGGTGGGATATGGGTCTTTGTTGCTTTCATGGGGATCGGTGAAAAATCGAAAGGATCGAGACGAAAATTTTTTAGGAGCCTGCTTCCGGAATTTTCTTAGAAGCCTTTTTTTGATGATACCACGACGTGCCCCAATTCCACAGCGGCAAGAGGTATAAGTAAAAAGCGGTTGCCAGACAAAGAGAAGGCGCTTGAATGGTTTCCAACGGGATCGCGCCGGCAATCGACCAAGGGATGAGCGGAGCAATCACCACCGCCGTATTTTCCAAATCGATGGCGAATTGGTTCTTCGACGCGGCAATTGGCGTACAGATCTGATGGGTCAGCAGGATCGCCAGCGATTGATTGCAGGAAACGGCGCTGGTTAAGATGGAAATAACGAGCGTTGCGCCGAAAGGAGAGACACGGTCACTGAGAGCTCGAATGAAGCG
>CALXSZ010000004.1 GCA_944391275.1 uncultured Syntrophomonadaceae bacterium | reverse complement strand
TTTCGTAACGAGAATGCAGTTCAATCGCATTAAAAACACGGTGACGGAAAAATAGGTCGGCGTTTTTAGGCGCGATCATAAATGGAATCGCTTCAGCGGCTGATTTAACGCTGCACAAACCGCGACGAGCGGCTTCCTGACGCCATTCTTCCGAATAATTATTGCCCATATAAAGAATCCGGCGGTGTGCAGAAATGGTTTCGCGTGTTAATTGTTCCATGGCCTGCGTTTTGTCTTCCGCCTTTTCCAGTACGTCTGCAAACTGCATAAGTTCTTCCGCGACGATGGTATTTAAAATAATGTTGGGACTAGCGATGGACGCGGAAGACCCTACCATACGGAATTCAAATTTATTGCCGGTGAAAGCGAAAGGAGAAGTCCGGTTGCGGTCGGAGTTATCGCGTTTTAGATTCGGCAAAATACGCACGCCGCTTTCCAAATTGGAAGAATCGGCTTCCCGAATCGGCGTACCCTTTTCAACCGCGTCCAACAGTTCTTCCATTTCTTGACCAACGAAAATTGAAATAATGGCCGGCGGCGCTTCATGCCCGCCCAAACGACAGTCGTTTCCGGCTTTGCAAACGGAGGCGAGTAAAAGATCTGCGTATTCGTCAACCGCTTTGATGACGGCGGCCATAAACAGTAAAAATTGCGCTTTTTCCTGCGGGGTATCGCCGGGATCCAGTAAATTTACGCCATCGTCGGTGGTCATGGACCAGTTGTTGTGTTTCCCGCTGCCGTTGACCCCCTCGAAGGGTTTTTCGTGCAGCAGACAAACCAATCCGTGATGGCCGGCGATTCGTTTCATCATTTCCATGGTCAGTTGATTTTGGTCTGTGGCTAAATTGCAAGAGGTATAAACTTGTGCTAATTCATGTTGGGCGGGAGCCGCTTCGTTATGTTTGGTTTTCGCCGGAACCCCAAGTTTCCAAAGTTCTTCATCCAGTTCTTTCATGTAATCGGCGATGCGCTCTTTCAGATTTCCGTAGTAGTGTCCGCCGATCTCCTGTCCCTTGGATGGTTTAGCGCCGAAGAGCGTACGTCCGGTCAGGATAAGATCCCGTCGTTTTTGGTAACGTTTTTGATCCACCAGGAAACATTCCTGTTCCGGTCCGACATTTGGAACAACGCGGCGAACCGTGGTGTGTCCCAGGGCGTGAAGAACGCGCAGCGCCTGGGTGTTAAGCGCTTCCATCGAGCGTAAAAGCGGGGTTTTTTTGTCCAACACGTCGCCGGAGTAAGAACAGAACGCGGTGGGGATATATAAGGTGCCATCCTTGACAAAAGCATAGGAGGAAGGATCCCACGTCGTATAACCGCGCGCCTCAAAGGTCGCCCGCAAGCCGCCGGAAGGGAAAGACGAAGCGTCGGATTCGCCACGGATGAGTTCTTTTCCGGAAAATTCCTGAATGATACGCCCGTCGGGTAGTGGAGAAAGGAAGGCGTCATGTTTCTCGGCAGTAATCCCATTCATGGGTTGGAACCAGTGGGTATAATGCGTCGCGCCTTTTTCAATGGCCCAATCTTTCATCGCATTCGCGACGACCATGGCGACGGCTTCGCTTAAACGGCGATTGCCCGCAATGGCGTGTTTTAGAGCGAAATAGGTGTCTTTCGGAAGTCGAGCGCGCATAGCGGCGTCGTTAAAGACGTTGCATCCAAAAATCGTTGTTAAGTCTGACATAGATTTTACTTGCTCCTTATTTATTTGATGAGTTCTATTTTACCTTATATGAAAGAAACTTTGCTAGATGTTTTCCGGAGAAAGTTCAATTTTTTAATGAGCTGCGTGAGCAAAGCAGGCTAAAAATGGTGTTTAAGGATAAAAAGAATGGATGAAAAGATTCGGAACGTTGTTTTTGATGAGCTGCGCAAATAAAGCAGGCTAGAAATGGTGTTTAAGGATAAAAAGAATGGAGGAAAAGATTCGGAACGTTGTTTTTAACGCGCTGCGTGAGCAAAGCAGGCTAAAAATGGTGTTTAAGGATAAAAATTTTTAACATTTCGGTCAAATTTTCCAAATCAAAATAAATTTTTGACAGTTCACAACGGCCGGCAGGGTATATTATAATAAAACGAAGGAATGTCCCTCAAAAATTCTTTCGGAAAGCCCGGTGGGCTTCAAGGGATGGATGAAAAACCGATAAGAAAGAAAGGGAAGATGAAAATGAATGCAAAAATCCTCATTGTAGAAGATGAAAGAAAAATGGCTCAGTTCCTAATGATGGAATTGGAGCATGAAGGATATGACGTGGAAATCGTTTATAACGGTCGGGAAGCCATGGAGTTAATCCAGAATGAATCTTTTGACGTCGTTCTATTGGATATTATGCTTCCAGGAATCAACGGGATGGAAGTTTGCCGCCGCGTACGACAATTTTCGGATGTTCCGATCATTATGGTGACGGCAAAAGCCGACGTCACGGACCGAGTCATGGGGTTGGATACGGGCGCGAACGATTATTTAACCAAACCGTTCGCAATTGAAGAATTGTTGGCGCGAATCCGGGCGATCCAACGCAATCGGCAAAAAGTGAGCGAAGACGTGCTTCAGGTGGGAAACTTAGTCATGAATACTAAAACGCATGAGGTCACGCAAAATGGGGAAAACGTTTCCCTGACGAAAAAAGAGTATGATTTATTGGAGATGCTTCTGCGGAATAAAGGCATCGTCCTGACCCGCGACCGGCTCCTGGAAAGTTTGTGGGGATATGAGTATTCGGGAGATACGAATGTGATCGACGTTTTTATTAAACATCTGCGCAGCAAGCTGGATAGCGACCAAAAAGGCAGCGTGATTACGACGGTACGGGGCGTGGGGTATGTCATCAAAGAGGAGAAGAAATGATACCCAATTTTCGAAAAATCAGCATCAAGTTTAAATTGACGTTCGTGTATACGGTTTTGTTTATCGTTGCGATGTTAATTTTGGATATTGGTATTTTTTTGTCTGCCCGAATTTATTTGTATAATAAAGCGGACGAAAATTTGCAAATGGCGGAAAAAATGGTAGGCGAACTTTTGCGCGTAGGGGATACGACCGACCGTTATTCCGGCTTATACGCCAACGATAATATTTATATGCGCGTATATGATGATGAAAATAATCATATTTATTCTTCGCAGGGTTTTATTTATTCCTTGGAATTTAACCCAAATGATTTAGAATTCAAACAAATTTCCACAGAGAATCATGATTTAAGAACGCAAACGTTCCGAATTCCAAGCAAAGATGGAAACGTTTATTTCTTACAAATTGTTAAAGATATGTACAGTGAAAATGATTTTTTGCATCTGATCACGTTAGTCATGGGCGGAATGTGTTTTCTTGGCATGGGCACTTCGGCGTTCATGGGCTATGTATTCAGTAAACGGATGATGCAGCCGATTGTGGATCTGACGAAAGCGGCGGAAAATATCAGTAGCAAAAATCTGGAAGAACGAATTGAAATCAGCGGTTCGGGGGATGAAATTCAACGCTTGGCCATTACATTTAATAATATGATTGATCGTCTACAGGAAGCGTTTAATAAGCAAACGCAATTTGTTTCGTACGCATCGCATGAACTGCGTACGCCGCTGGCGGTCATTCATGGGTATATTAATCTGTTGGATCGTTGGGGAAAACAGGATGAAAAAACGTTGCAGGAATCCATCAACGCCATTAAGACGGAGGCGGACAACATGGAAAAATTGACCGAACGACTCCTATTTTTGGCGCGGGTGGACCGTGGGGTCAATGTGTTGAAAAAAAGAGAGTGTTTTTTGGATAAATTGATCTTGCACAGCATTGAAGAGGCGCGTCTCATTGACGAAAAACATGTGTATATTCTAGGCGGTCGCAGTGAGGTAGTGGTTGAGGTCGACGCTGGCATGATCACGCAGTTGCTTCGCATTTTCCTGGATAACGCTCGGAAATTTACGCCGGAAGGCGGGTATATCAGCGTATCCTGTTGGGAGACGGAGGACGGCGCGAAAATGATGGTCCGCGATACGGGAATTGGGATCCCGGAAGAATCTATTCATAGCATTTTTGATCGATTTTATACCGTTGACCAATCCAGAGAGAGGAGCTACAGCGGCAGCGGATTGGGACTGGCGATTGCTGAAATGATCGTCAATTTGCACGGCGGAAAGATTGAAGTACGCAGCGAAGTGGGCGTAGGCAGTGAATTTATTGTTTGGTTCCCGGATCAGAAAAAACAAGAACGAAAAATACAAGAACAACAAATCTCAAATCATATCCCAATCGACTGAGAAAGGGGTTGCATATAGGATTTTTTTGCACGTTTTCCTACCAGGATTTTATTACGGAGGAAAAAACTAGCCAAGGAAGATTTTTTGTGCTATAATAACGGCGTATTTTGTTCAAACGAGGAAAAATGGTTATGGATCAATGGACAAAATAAAAAGAAAAAAATCTTTATCAAAGTCGTAAAAAAGGTTGGTGGTAGCGTGCAGAAATATCTTGAAAAGGCCAAAAATTGGCTGAAGTCGGATAACTGCTGGCAAAAGATAAAAAAGAGGATTGTGAAAAAAGAAGAAACGGCTGCGTCTGATACAGACGTGCAGCAGCAAAAGAAAGAAAAAAAAGAATGGGTTCTTACATGTGAAAGTCATTTAAAAAGTGTGAAAGGGGCGATCAAAGACGGCTTAGGGTACGCGGTTTATTACGCGAGTCCTTATCGGAAATACATAATCGCGGGTTGTTCAGGCGCGGCTCTTCTAGCGGTCTTTGTCTTCTGTCAGGCTTTTTCGATTGGATATGTCGTTTCCGCCTCTGGAGAGCCGATATTTACCGTTTTGGATGAAAAAGCGGTGTACGAAACGGTGGGCGAGCTGGAAACGAATTTGAAGAAGGATTTGGGCGTTGAGGTGGATTTGCTTTCGGAGGTTCAGGTAGAAAGATCGTTGGTACGCGATTCGAAAACATATTCCGAAGAACAGATTCAGACTTGTTTAGAGGAAAAGTTAGGTGGCCGGGTAAATGCTGTGGCGATCACGGTTGACGGAACGCCAAAAGTTTATGTGCCGGATCGGCAGACTGCCGAAACGGTTTTAGAGACGCTCAAAACCACAGGCGCTACGGTGGCAGAGGGCGAGGTTTTAAAAGACCTGGTCTTAAAAGAAGACGTGCAGATTGAAGAATGCCAAGTAGCGGTCCGGAATTTGAAATCGGCGGACGCGGCGTTGGAATTTATTCGTTTGGGAGAGGAAAAACCGGTTATCTACACCGTGGAAAGCGGGGATACGTTATGGACGATTGCGCGCGAAAATGACATGTATGTAGATAATATTACTACGGTCAATCAAATTAATGAAAACGCTATTTTATCTATTGGGCAGGAATTGATTCTGTCGAAATCGGAACCGTTAATCTCTGTAGTAGCAACGGTTGAACGTCAGGAAACCGAATCCATTCCGTTTGAAACGGAATTAAAAGAAGATAACAGCGTAAACGGTATCAAGATTACTCAAGAAGGGGAAAACGGAGAAAAAGTCGTTTCCTATACGGCGACCCGAGTGAACGGCGTCACGACGGAAGAAGTCGTCACCGGCGAGACCGTAACCAAGGAAGCTAAAAACCGGATTGTCGTGCGGGGCAACCAAGTAACGTTAGCTTCGCGGGGAATTACACAAAGCGCTGGGGTATATGCCGGCGGCGTTCGCTTAACGTATCCGACCCAAGGGACTATTACCCAATATTTTGGCCGTCATACGGGCATTGATATCGCCAATCGGATTGGAACCAGTATCGTATCGGCCGGCGATGGAATTGTTACCTACGTGCATTATTCGAATTACAGCTATGGAAATTATGTGGTCGTGGACCATCTCAACGGGATTGTTACCCGATATGCGCATTGCAATGAAATTTTTGTATCAACGGGACAGAGCGTGAAAGCAGGAGAAACGATTGCCTCGATGGGGAACACCGGAAACAGTACCGGGCCTCATCTGCACTTTGAGGTGCTTGTGAACGGCGCGTTTGTGAATCCTTTCGCTTATCTGTAAGGTTGATGAAGGGTTTCGGAGGGGTAGCCAGAAAAATACGTGCAGGATGTGAAAAGAGGAATGCTCGTTTCACATCCTGTTTTATATATTCTGATAGAGAAATCGGGTTTATTAGCGGCGCATGGAAAAATTGCAAAAAAATCTTTTCATCCTGTAGATACCCGGTTTCTTATGCGCGAGCCTACCTTAATATAGAGACAAAGCGAGCGGTTTTATTGGCATAAATGAACCCGAAAGGAAATATACGGCTTACAAGCGGTAAAAAGGCAGAAAATCCAGAATTTGTTTTCCTTTCTAGCAAGCAATTCATTGTATAATGGATGTGTGGAGAGGAGGGATAAACGATGGGGTTTAAGCTGAACGGAAATGGCCGAGAGTGGTTGGTCGTCCTGATCTTGGCGCAGTTCCTGATCGTTTTTTTCCTGCCGGATATAAGGGATTATGGACAAAAATTTTTAAGGGGAATAAAATCCCAGAGTGTAGGAGTTTCCTCGCAGGTACTATGTGTGGAGACGGAACATTTCCGGGTGGAATATACAAAATTGGATGAAAACGACGTGTATATGGTATGCGCTTCGGCGGAAAAGGCGCTCCAGGCTTTGACGGAGGCGGGTTTCCCGTATACGGGAGAAGAAAAAATTTTATTGAGCATATATCCCAATACCGAAAGCTTGGCGGAAAGTTTTGGATGGGAGAGAGATGAACAGGCCATGGGGGCTTATTATGATGGGAAAATCGGAATTTTAGCGCCGACCGCTTGGATGGGAGAGGAAAAAAATCAACTGCGTTTTGACCGCGAAGGACCTGTGCTGCATGAGTTAACGCACTTGATAGTTGACGAAATGACCGAAGGACACTATAATCGTTGGTGGACAGAAGGCGTTGCACAATATATGGAAAAAAAGATCTATCATTTCCAGATGGCGCCGCCGGAACAGATTGAAAGATTTTATTCGCTGGAGGAAATGGCCCAGAATTTTGACCGTTTACAACAGCGTCAGGTGTATTGGCAGGCTCTTCAGGCCATTGAATGGATGGAGTCGATGTATTCCGAGGATGGCCTAAAGGCGATTATGCAGGAGGCTGCACAGGAAAAAGATTTTTATCAAGGGTTAAAAAATGTTGTAGGCCAGGATTTTGCGGATTTTCAGCGAAATTATGAAAATATGATGAAGATCGAGTGGGGAACGGGGTGTAGCGTTGAAAAGCAACCGATTACGCATTAAAGGAGGCGTCCCATTAAGAGGGAAAGTAAGTATTAGCGGGGCGAAAAACGCCGCGCTGGTATTGATTGCAGCCAGTATTATGGCGAAAGGAGAAACCGTTTTAGAACAGGTTCCATATATTGAAGACGTACAGGTGCTGATTCAAATTCTCCAAAAGATGGGCGTTCAAGTGCGGTGGAAAGAAGATCGCAGCTTGTCGATCCAGGCGCCGGATGAAGCGCTTACCATTCAGGCGCCGCAGGAATTAACCAGAAAATTACGGGCCTCCAATCTATTATTGGGATCCATGTTGGCCCGTCAGCCGGAAGCCGCTATTTCCATGCCAGGCGGGTGCGATATTGGACTGCGTCCAATGGATTTACACATTAAAGGGGTACAAGCGTTAGGCGCGACTGTTTCGATTAAGCGGAACCGAATTTGTGCGGAACGGAAAAATTACCACGGCGCAGCGGTTTATTTGGATTTCCCAAGTGTGGGAGCGACAGAAAATATCATGATGATGGCGTGCATGACGCCGGGGGAATCCATGATTGAAAATGCGGCGAAGGAACCCGAAATCGTAAATTTGGCGAGTTTTTTAAATGCCATGGGCGCGTCGGTTCGCGGAGCAGGCACGGATGTGATCCGCATTACTGGCGTTTCGGAATTAAAAGCCGTGCGTTACGCGGCCATTCCGGACCGTATTGAAGCGGGAACCTACATGTTGGCGGCAGCGGCCACCGGTGGAGAGATCATGATTGAAAACGTGATTCCGCAGCATCTGCATCCGGTCATTGCTAAACTGCGTGAAATGGGCGTTATCATTCAAGAACTGGACCATGGGAATCTTTTGGTTTATGCCCAGGACCCGCTGCGCCCGGTAGATATTAAGACCATGCCGTATCCGGGATTTCCGACGGACATGCAATCACAAATGCTGGCGTTATTGGCAAAAACACCGGGGACCAGCATGGTGGTGGAAAATGTTTTTGAAAATCGTTTTCGGATTATTGACGAATTACGTCGTATGGGCGCGCAGATTAAGGCGGATTCACATTTAGCGGTAATAGAGGGACGTCCTGTTTTGCACGGCGCGAACGTAAGAGCAACGGATTTGCGGGCGGGCGCCGCGCTAATTGTTGCAGGATGTGCTGCGGAAGGAGAAACCATTATTGAAGACGCAGTACATATTTTTCGGGGATATGAGTCCGTCGTAGAAAAATTCCGGGGGTTAGGAGCGGAAATTGAGGCGTTTTAGATGAAGTTTCGCATAATATCTGTAGGAAAATTAACGGAACCCTTTTACAAGGCGGGCGTTCAAGAATATATGAAGCGTCTGCGCGCGTACGGCCAATTTGAATGGGTGGAGGGACTCGATCAACCCTTACCGCCCAAAGCTTCTCAAGGGGAAATTGATCAAGTCCTGCGGCGCGAAGGCCTGAAAATTCTGCATTTGATCCAAGACGACGAATGGAACGTGGTGTTGGATGTACACGGAAAATCCATGTCGTCGGAAGAATGGGCGGATAAAATCCGAGGATGGAACGAAAGCGGCCGACCGCGCGTGAACTTGATTATT
Organism: uncultured Syntrophomonadaceae bacterium; assembly: GCA_944391275.1. GTDB lineage: Bacteria > Bacillota > Syntrophomonadia > Syntrophomonadales > Syntrophomonadaceae > CALXSZ01. Next base: position 1,342 of record CALXSZ010000004.1, on the reverse strand, counting down.
GGTTCTTCGTTTGGACTGGATGAGGCCGTCCGCCGTCGGGCGAACGAACGGATTTCCTTTTCCCCGATGACATTTCCTCATCAGTTGGCCGCGCTGATTTTAAGTGAACAGATGTACCGGGGCTTTCGCATTTTGCGTGGAGAACCTTATCATAAATAGACCGAATATCGGATGAAGGAGGATGAGTCATGCTGGTAAATGGAATATGGGCTGCGGGGATACAGATCCTTTTCGCCGGATTCGCCTACTGGGCCATCGGATGGAACGGTCAAGGAGCCATTGCGGAAGCTTGTCCGGATCAAGCGATGCTCCAGCGTATGCTGGCGCTGCTGATCCCCTGGTTGAGCGGAATGGTGTATTTCTTAGTCGGGTATCGGCTACGGAGTTTACATACGCAGGGGAAAAATTTCATTTCGGTAGCGTGGCCAACCTTTTTAGCAGGCGTGGCGGCCCTCGGGGCGGCTATTTTTTCTCTGGTTGGAGAAGGATTGGGTGGGGCCGGTTTTTTTTATCCTTTACAAGGTCTGGCGTTGCCGTTCGTTCCCCTTTTATCCATACTGCAACTGCCGGTTTATTGGCCGGAATACATGTTCTTAGCCATTTTTGGACCGCTGTTGATCTTTTCGGGCATGCAGATCCGTTTGGATAAGCAAGGGAAACGAGGGATCGCATTGGGAGTCTTAATTGGCTATTTATTGCTGCTTTTACTGTTGCCGGTGATTGGCCTAATGTTGTATGCGGTCTAATTTTTGACAAAAACCAAATAAAATACATATAGGAATGCAAACCGTACCTTTTTCTAAAAGGGTACGGTTTTTTTGTGTCTTAAACCAAAAAGAGTTTTGGAAAGCGCTTGGCTTTTAAGCGTATTTTTTTGCAATCAAAAAGGATGAATGGTCATCTCTTTTTGGAGAGAAACGACCGGGGAGAAAAACCCTTTTTATCGCGCAATATCGAGTAAAAGGATGGATCATGAAAAATTTTGTAGGATGACGTGGAAAAACGTCTTAAAAAATGGGTTTTTTAAACAATTTTGGATAATTTTTCATAATTGAGAAGAAGGAAAAATCCAATAAGGATGGAATTTTCTATCTGAATAAAGTGAATGGGAAATTCTGCCGTTTTTGGTTTGAAATTTGTATAGGGAAAAATTTGTATAGGGAGATAGAGGAATGAAGGGTGAAAGTGTGTTTGGAAATCTTTTATCAAATCGAGCGTTACCGGGTGGGGGTCCGGAAAAATTCCAGTCAATAGCCGTGGAAAGAGGGAATTTCTTCCCCGTTGCAAGTGAAGAATGGGCTTCGCCGGTTGCTGTGGGAATAAACGTTGATTTAACGGCAAA
>CALXSZ010000003.1 GCA_944391275.1 uncultured Syntrophomonadaceae bacterium | reverse complement strand
AGTTGTGCAATCGCATGGGCGTTCGCATGGCTTTATCGCAGGTTTGGGCGAAAGGCGGAGAAGGCGGAATTGAATTAGCGCAAAAGGTGGTTGAAGCGGCAGAAGAACCTTCTGATTTTAAAGTATTGTATGATACCCAGCAACCGATAAAAGATAAAATTGCAACAATTTGCCGTGAAATTTATGGGGCCAAAGAAGTGGTCTATAATAAAGCGGCGAATACGACGATTGCGGAATTGGAAAAACAGGGCTATGGGGATCTTCCCATCTGTATGGCAAAAACCCAGTATTCTTTCTCAGATAATGCGGATTTAAAGGGACGTCCGGAAGGATTTACGATGCATATCCAAGAAGTGCGTCTTTCGGCTGGAGCCGGCTTTATTGTCGTGCTCACAGGGGCGATTATGACGATGCCGGGGTTAGGGAAAAAACCAACGGCGGAAGTTATTGACCTATTGGAAGATGGAACGATCGTGGGGTTATTTTAACGTAACCTATGTCTTGGCATAAAAACGAACATAATCGGAATTTCATGAGCCATATTTCGGAGAGAATGTGAGGAAAAGACTTTTTTACTTGGGTTCTTTTAACGAGAAAAAGAGGAGCCGTTAAGCGGATACCGCAACATTGGTTTGTTGCGGTACGGGATCTGATAGCCGTGTTTCAGGAATGGAAGAATACAAATAAACCACAGAAGACTTGACTATTTGAAGGTTTTGTGATATTTTTCCAGTGTATTTTCGGTTTTCAAAATGCGGGATTGGTTTTCGATAAAGCGATTCCTGGCAAAATACGTGAGTCTTATTCAACGTATTTTGCTGAATTCGTAGGTGATTTTTGTGTGGTTGTTGAATAAGACGAACGGTATTGAAAAAATCACCCCATAACTTTTCAATGGAATAAAAAGAAAAGTTTGAATGTATTTTTAGATAAAGAGTATACAAAAATTAACCTATTTGTGTAAGCAAAATGTAAGGGGATTGAATATACTTATAGGGAATGTATATAATTTTATACGGGCAAAACCGCTGAAAAGCGGCGACGCAAAGCTATGAGTCTACGGCGTGAGTGAAACTGCTATGATCGTCAAGCTGCAAAAAACTTAGAGTATTTATACGAGGGGTTTTTGCAGCTTTTTTTATTGGGAGGAACTTGGAATGCATGAAGTCTATCGGCAGGAAAAGAAATATTTGATGACCTTAGTAGATATGCAAAAACTTTCTGATCTGCTTGATTCGGTCATGATTCAAGACCAAAATAACCGCACGCTAGGATACCGTATTCGCTCTTTGTATTTTGATACGATTGATGAAAAAGATTATCTAGACAAAATAGAAGGGATTGAACTCCGACGTAAAATTCGATTGCGGATCTACGATCCGGCCGCTGATTTTGCCATGTTGGAGATGAAACAGAAAGAGGGAAGTTATCAGAAAAAACGTTCTCTTCGTATAAGCCGGCAGGATGCTCAGGAGATGGCTCGAGGACGATATGACAGCCTGCTCGGTTATTCGGATCCTTTTGCCGCGGAATGTTACGGTTTGATGCATAGGCAATGCTACCGGCCTAGAACGATTGTTGAGTATCGGCGCAAGGCATATATGGCAAAGGAAAACAAGATACGGGTTACGCTGGATCGCGGCATTCGAGCGACGGAAACCCGTTTTGAACTGTTTGATTCGGAGTTGAATATGTATCCGGTACTGGATCATTTTAACGGAGTGTGCGAGGTCAAATATAATGGATTTTTGCTAAGCTACATAAAAAGTTTCGTAAACACCGTGGACCGATCGGAATTAGCTGTTAGTAAATACTGTTTGGCAAGAAAAGCCATTATGAAATTTGGGTTTTAAAAGGGGTGTGTGGGATGAGAACACTACTGCTGGAATTATTTGAAAATTCTGGACAATTGGATCTGCAAAACATTATCTTGCGTATGCTTGTGGCCACGATTATCGCTTGTTTTATCTATCTGTCCTATATGCTGTCCCATGAAGGGAGCATTTACAGTAAGAAATTTAATGTTTCCTTGATGGCGTTAACAGTGATTACAACGGCGGTTATGATTGTCATCGGCAATAATATTGCATTATCGTTGGGGATGGTCGGCGCGCTGTCTATTGTGCGTTTTCGTACAGCGATCAAGGATTCACGCGATACGATATACATATTTTGGACGATTGTGACAGGTATTTGCTGTGGCGCGGGAGATTTTTTGGTGGCTTCTGTGGGAAGTGCGTTTACCTTTTTGATTTTACTGGTTCTTGGACGGATCAAAAATGACAACCGAATCCTTTTAATTATTCGTACAGCTCGAGTCAATGAAGAGAAAATAGAAGCGTTGATTTTTCAATATTTTTCTCGTAAAGCCAATCTAAGAGTTAAAAATACGACTGAATCCAGTGTGGAATTTATTTATGAGATCAACAAACGTTTACTGGAACGTGCGGAAAGATCACGAAAAGAAAACGAAAACCGAAAGAGTATTACCGATGCAGTATATGAAATTGGAAATATTGAATATTGCAACCTGGTTATGCAGAATGATGAAATCAGCAGCTAGTCTTTGACCGCAAAAAGAAGGTAGATCGAATGAAGTATCGACTCGTAGGAATCATGGCTATGGCAATCATGCTGTTTACGGCGTGTGCGGCCTCAGCTTTGAATAGCGACAATCCCAAAAACCGTATTCATCAGCATCAAATCGCTCGTCAGCCTGAGGCGGGGTGTTCTTGCAATGGGGAAGAATTGTGTACCCATCTTCCGTTGGTGATCATTGAAACCGAAGGACAGGAAATACCGGGAGAACCAATTACGGACGAAAATAGAGAAGAGATTGGCATAACAACAACTGCTGAGGGCGAAAAAATGTTGGCGGCCCAGATTTCTATCATGAGTACGGACGATCGAAATCACCACCCGTCCGATGAGCCCGATGTAGAATCCGATATACTGATTAGTATCCGAGGCAATTCTTCTCGATACTTTAATAAAAAAGGCTACTTGATTCGTTTCACCGACGATCAGAGAAATTATCAAGCGAAAGAAGTCATGGGGATGGCGCCGCATTATGAATGGGCGCTGCATGGACCCTACTTGGATAAATCTTTGATCCGTAACTATATGTGGTATAATATCGCAGGGGAATTTATGGACTATGCGCCCAACGTCCGTTTTTGTGAAGTGATTGTGAATGGCGATTATCAAGGGCTTTACGTCATGACGGAGACCATTACCAACGGCGAGGATTGCCGGTTGAATATCTCTGAACCGATTGAAGGAACCGCCAATACGGGCTATGTTGTTCGTTTGGATCGTGGAAGCCGTACGCCAATGAAAAATATTGAAACTTTTACCAACTACGCGTTGCGTAATTATCAAACGTTTAATATTGAATATCCGCGCTCTGGGGATCTTACTCCAGAAATGATTCAAACTATTGCGCAAGACTTCTCAGACTTTGAAAAAAGCCTGTATTCTTACGACTATGATACCGATGATTATGGGTATTATCATGATATTGACGTGCAGTCCTTCGTTGATTATTTTATTCTTAATGAATTTACTTCCAATTATGACGCCGGATGGCTGTCTACCTACCTTTATCGAGATATCGGTGGAAAGTATAGGCTAGTTGTATGGGATTTTAATTCCAATTGTGATAACTACAGAGCCTATGCATCAGATCCGCGGCGCTTTGAGATGCAGCATAACGTGTGGTTTTATATGTTGATGAAGGATGAGTATTTCACCGATCAGATTATCCGTCGCTACGGAGAATTAAGAGAAAGTTATTTAAGCGACGAGTACTTAAATCGGTATATTGAGGACGTCCTAGCCTATTTAGGGGATGCGGTTGATCGGAATTTTGAGGTGTGGGGAAATACGTTTGATCCGGAAATGGATCGGTTTTTGCTCCAGCCAGCCCAACGGAATTTGCGCAGCCATGAGGAAGCGGTCCGGCAGTTGAAGCAGTTTATCAAAGTACGGGGCGCTTGGATGGACGAAAATATCGAAGTTATTCGCCAATACAGCCACGAATCCAAAAATAAGAAATTTAACCATTAATCTTTGAAAGGAGTAGGCGCCATGAAAAAATTTATTGTGTTGGCTTCCGTTGTGGTCCTGCTCGTGTTTGCGTGGCATACTGCGTATTATCGTTTAGGTATTTATATTGACCTGCATCCCAATGCGCCGGTTACCACTTTTATGACGGCCGATGAGGATACGATCTATATGAAAAAGGATGGGACGACGGTTCCTTTTGAAATTCGCGGAGTGAACATGGGGATTGGACTTCCTGGAGAATGGGCGACGGATTATGCGATTGATAAAGAGACTTACTTGCGCTGGTTTTCCTGGATTCAAGAAATGGGTGCCAATACGATTCGGGTTTATACGATTCTTCAGGATGATTTCTATAATGCGTTTTACGAATATAATCAAGGGCGAGAGGATCCGCTATATCTTATTCATGGCGTATGGGTGAACGATTACATACAGAATTCCCATCGAGACGCCTACGATGACGACTTTCGGCAAACTTTGCTCGATGATTGCCGGACGGTAGTGGACATATTGCACGGAAAGAAAAGTCTATCGTTGGGCTATGGCGTTGGTTCAGGAACATATCGGAAAGATATTTCCCCGTGGGTGATTGGCTATATCCTCGGGGTGGAATGGGAAGACGTGACGGTTGTTTACACCAACCATAAATATCCGGACCGCAATCAATATTATGGAACATACATGTATACGACTAAGGACGCTTCGCCTTTTGAAGCTATGTTATGCGAAGTGGGCGATAAAATCATTGAGTATGAGTCCGAACGATATAAACAGCAGCGTTTGGTTGCTTTTTCCAACTGGCCAACCACGGACCCCTTTGATTATCCAGGAGATATTACACGTTTTTTCATGAAATGCGCGAAGGTGGATGTCGAACATATTCGCACCACGGATGCGTTTTTGTCGGGGCATTTTGCTTCTTACCATGTGTATCCCTATTATCCGGATTATTTGAACTATGAAGAGGATAAAACCGATTTCTTACGGACCGAAGATGGCCGTGTCAATACGTATCGAACGTATCTTAAGCGACTGACCGATCATCATACCATTCCGGTCGTTATTTCCGAATATGGCGTCTCAACCGGCCGAGGAATGGCGCAGAGAGACTACAATACCGGGCGGAATCAGGGAAATATGTCGGAAGGGGAACAGGGGCAGGCCGTTATCGACTGCTATGAGGATATTCTAGCGGCGGGGTGCGCCGGAAGTTGCGTATTTACTTGGCAGGATGAGTGGTTCAAACGGACGTGGAATACCATGCATGCCGTGGATTTGGAGAATACGCCTTATTGGAGCGATTATCAAACCAACGAGCAATATTTTGGACTGCTTTCTTTTGATCCAGGATGGGAAAAAAGCGTTTGTTATGTGGATGGGGATCTTTCCGAATGGGAGGCGGTCGATGAGGTTGTTGCCAACGAAGAACGGTCAATTTCGATGAAGTACGATGAGAAATTTATCTATTTTCTTATTCATAAAAAAGATTTTTCGCCTGATACGGATGTACTTTATATTCCCGTTGATATTACCCCCAAAACGGGCAGTATGTATTGTGCGAATGAAGGCCTTTCGTTTGAACGGGCCAGTGATTTTCTGATCGTGATTGACGGGAGAGAGAATAGCCGCGTGCTTGTGCAGGAGCGGTACGAAGTTAT
>CALXSZ010000002.1 GCA_944391275.1 uncultured Syntrophomonadaceae bacterium | reverse complement strand
TGAAACGGCTTATTGTGGGCGGCTTGGAAAAAGTTTATGAACTGAATCGCTGTTTTCGAAACGAGGGGATTGATACCCGCCACAATCCGGAATTTACGATGATGGAAGTGTACCAGGCTTATGGGGACTTTACAGATATGATGGAACTGGCGGAGGATTTAATTACCAGCGTAGTCAAAGACGTGAATGGGGGAAGCTTGGAACTTCAGTATGAGGGAGATACCATTGATTTTACGCGTCCTTGGAAACGGCTGAAGATGTTGGACGCCATCAAAGAATACACCGGGTTAGACTTTGAGAAAATTACAACGGATGAAGAAGCGCGAGAAGCCGTAAAAGGGTTAGACCGTTTGACTGGAGATTATAGTCAAGCGACCCGTGGAGAACTCATTAATGAAGTTTTTGAAGCTTACGTGGAGGAAAAATTGGTACAGCCAACGTTTGTTTATGGACACCCCGTCGATATTTCCCCGTTGGCTAAACGGAATAGAGAAAACCCAGGCTTTACGGATCGCTTCGAATTATTTATTACGCGCCGGGAATTTGCGAATGCGTTTTCTGAATTAAACGATCCAATTGATCAAAAGGATCGCTTTATGCGCCAAATGGAAAAACGCGCCGGCGGCGATGTGGAAGCGCAAATGATGGACGAAGATTATGTGAATGCATTGGAATATGGGATGCCGCCAACTGGCGGAATGGGGATCGGCATTGACCGGTTATGTATGCTTTTGACCCATTCTTCCTCCATCCGGGATGTTTTGCTCTTCCCCACCATGAAGAAAAAGGATTTGTAAGTCGTACTTTGTCGCACTTTTGACAGAATAATGGAGGCAGACGATATGAAACTTTGGGGCGGACGATTCAGCAAGGAGGAGGACCCACGTACGGAAGATTTTAACGCGTCCATTGCACTGGATTCCAGGATGTATCATCAGGATATCCGTGGAAGCGTTGCGCACGCGGCGATGTTAGCGAAACAGGGCATTTTAACGGATGAAGAGCGAAATCAGATTATCTCGGGACTGGAGCAAATTGAAAAAGATTTGGAAAGCGGCGTTTTGCAGTTTTCACCTCAGGCCGAAGACGTGCATATGAATATTGAAACATTTTTAATTGACCGTATAGGGGATGTGGGGAAAAAGCTGCATACGGCGCGCAGCCGTAATGATCAGGTTGCGTTGGATCTGCGGATGTATCTAAGAGATGAAATCGTAAAAATTAAGGCGCTCATTCTGGCTTTGCAAACAGTGCTGTTGGATTTGGCGGAAGCCCATGCGGATACCATTATGCCGGGGTATACCCATTTGCAAAAAGCCCAGCCGATTAACTTAGGACACCATTTGATGGCTTATTTTGAGATGTTGCGTCGAGACGTCGAACGATTGCGGGATCTGCGCAAACGGGTTAATGTGATGCCCTTAGGATCCGGAGCGTTGGCCGGGACGGGCTTCCCGCTGGACCGGGCATATGTGGCGGAACTGTTGGATTTTGACGACGTCACCCGGAATAGTTTAGACGGAGTGTCCGATCGCGATTTTGCCCTTGAATTTTGTAGTTGCGCTGCGATTCTGATGATGCATTTGTCCCGGTTTTGTGAGGAACTCATCCTGTGGTCCAGCGATGAATTTTCTTTTGTGGAATTGGATGATGCTTTTACGACGGGTTCAAGTATCATGCCCCAGAAAAAAAACCCCGATTTAGCGGAATTGATCCGAGGAAAAACCGGACGGGTTTATGGAGATTTAATGGCGCTGCTGACGGTGATGAAATCTTTACCGTTGGCTTATAATAAGGATATGCAGGAAGATAAAAATGCTCTCTTTGATAGCATTGATACCGTAAAAGCTTGCCTTTCAGTTATGAAACCAATGCTGCAAACCGCTGCTTTTAAACCGGAACGTATGTATCAAGGCGCCGAACGCGGGTTTACCAATGCCACAGACTTGGCTGATTATTTAGTGGGAAAAGGCGTGCCTTTTCGGGATGCGCATGCCATCGTCGGGCAGATTGTTCTTGCGTGTATCCAGGAAAATATCACTTTAAACGAAATGCCGCTCGAACGTTATCAGACTTTTTCTCCTTTGATTGAAGTGGATATTTTTTCCTATATTGATATTAAAGCTTGTATGGAACGACGTAATTTGCCAGGGGGAACCGCGTCCGCGGCCGTGCGTCGGACGATTTATGACGGACGACAGTGGATGCGAAAAAATATGGAATAAACGGATCGGCTCATTTTCAGAAAGGAAAATCTTCATGAGAATCTTGGGATTGGTTGCCTCCCCCCGTAAAGGGGGCAATAGCGAACTCATTGTAAAAGAATGTCTGCGACATTTTCCACCTACGTGGGAGAAGTGTATGATTCGTCTAACGGACTTGAAAATTGCGTATTGCAAGGCTTGTTATGCGTGTCTTCCCAAGGGAAAAGGCTGTATTTTAAAAGATGATATGGCCTTTTTGGTGGAACAAATTCGACAGGCCGACAAAATTATTTTAGCTGGAGCTACATATATTTTAGGCGGGCATACTTCGCTGAAATGTATCCGAGATCGTTCGTTATGCGTGTTGGCGGACTTTGAGGATTTTGCTGGGAAAGATTGCGTCATTGCCGCCAGTTACGGCTTAAAACACTGGGATGGAATGGTCAAAGAAGATATGATTACATTTGCCCGGGAATTCAACTTGCATATCGTGGATTCGGAATTATTCTACGCGACTCTTCCGGGAGAAGCGGTATCTGGAGAAAATCTTACGAAAGTACGACGTCTAGCTGAATCGCTGCGAACGGGCGTAAAGGTTCAAACGGAAACGGATGAATTACTGTGTCCGTACTGTGGGGGACGAGGACTTCGGATTCACCAAGATGGGAAGTGGCGTTGTTTGCTGTGTGCCGGACAAGGAACCCTGGTTTTTCAGAATAAAGAATTATCGCTCGATTATGATTCTCAAGATTCCTTTTACCATTTTAGTGAAGAAACAAAGCGGTGGCACATTCAAATTTTAGAAGAGAAGAAACGATTATTTTTACAGGAAAAGGACCAATTGAAAGAAATACAACGTCGTTATCAAGATTTTAACAATTGGGTTCTTCCAGGAGATACAAAATAAGAGATCGATTTTTTAGAAAGGCGCAGAGTCTAGCGGGGCGCTTCTGGGTCAAATACAAAAGAACGCGCTGTCATAGGGTGCTTGTAGCTCCCTGAGAACGTATGATTTATGATTGCGGATAAGATTGCAAAGGAAGGGGGATTAGATCAACTTTCGCCAGAGGTTGAATGGAGTATAGTCCGAAGGGAGTTGAAAACCGTTTATATATCTCTCCTCAAAAAAGAAAAAAATTGGAACATTTTTCCATTTTGGCGCATTTACTGGAACGAATACAGGGAATTTGAAGGAGATATTTCATGACAGAATCAAATGAGATGTTCTGAAAAGGTAGTTGGTATAAAGGTTCTTGAAGTGGCCCATAGCCCGCAGAAAGAAAATGGACAGCTTACCGTATCCATGTAAATACCGTATTTGTTGATTCAGCAATATGGGGGAGGAACCTTTGACAGGTGTTTTCAAGTGACCATGCAATCGATAAAATATTGAGTGAAAGAAGTGAGGAAAAGAGAAAAAAGATGGGAAGCGATCAAAGGAATATTAGTTATATATTAAAAAATTTGGGATATAGCATTTTTAAAGTGGATCTGGATCATGATCAGATGTTTTTTGTTGACGATATGTTTCAACCTTCCTCGGATGGAGGAAGGGATAGTTGGACACAGTATCTGGAAAAGGGAGACTACGAGTTTTGTGAGGAATGCGAACGCATGAAAAACCAGCTTTCCATAGAAAAACTGCTACGGACCTATGAAACGGGTCTTTACAGTTTAAACATGGAATTTATCGGGTGCGGGGTTAATTTGTTCTTCGAAAAGGAAGAAAATGGAGTTTTATATGCGTATATTGCAATTCAAAGGGCCGATACAAATGGGATTCTTACAAAGATTGTAAATACGTATGTCTATAATAATTGCGATTATTTTATTTTTTTGAACGGGGAAAAAAACAGCTATGTAATGTTTGCCGGGCGGGATGATGTGCCTCTTCCACCGACATATTGCGAAGATTACGATGCTGAACGCATAAAATATGCGCAAGACTTTATGATTGCGGAAGACCAGGAAATGGCGATACGTGAGATGAGTCTAAAGCGTGTGATTGAAAAATTGAAAACACAGGAAACGCACAGTTTTTATGTAGGTGTGATTGATTCAGAACGAGGGTACACGAGGAAAAAGTTGGAATACCGGTATTATGACAAAGAGAAGCAGTTCATTTTGCTTTCGTGTACGGATGTGACGGAGATTTATCTACAGGAACAGAAAAAGAATCAAGAATTAATTGAAATGCGCCGGCGCGCGTTAACCGATTCGCTGACCGAAATATTAAATAATAAAACGTTTGAGCAGAATGTTTCAGATGTTTTAAAAGAAAATCTGGATTCTTCAGCGCTTCTTTTCGTTGATTTGGATGATTTTAAAATGATTAATGATACCTACGGACATTTGGTGGGAGATAAAGTACTGAAAGAAGTAGCGAATATCTTGAAAAGAGTAACCGATAAAAATGATTTGGTGGGTAGGAGCGGTGGAGATGAGTTTGTTGTATTTCTCCAAAAAATTCATTCAAAAGAAGACGCTATGTATATTGGGAAGCGAATTTGTGAAGAAATAGCGGAAATGATCCGGAGGATGGGAATTGAGCAGGAGGGTGGCGCGAGTATTGGCATGGCGGTTGCTCCAGAAGATGGTCGTAACTATGAGAAATTGATGAAAGCGGCGGATGAGCGGCTGTATAGGGTGAAGAAGTCTGGGAAAAATGGCCTAGGATTCTCATAAGAAATGAAAGAAAAAGTGTAAAAAAGATGTTTTTGACACGACCATGAATGCTTAATGAAAAGAATTCGTCAAAACCGATATCCCCTCGAAATGATTGGTTTGCTTTGAATAAGGCCAGGCAAATGTTTGTCCTGAGGAGGCGCTTTAGGCCATTTAAAATTTCTTTTTCGTTTGACCCGATTGGCTTCAGGAGCATCGAATCCATTTGAGAGGGGATGGGTTTCCGAACCGGATACTTCCTGAACAAAAGTGGTTCATTCGTCCTGAAAGGAGTATTGAACCACTTTTCATATTCATTTCAAGCGACAAAATCTCTCGATTGTTTTATGTACAAAAATCTTATAACATGAAATAGATAAAAACCAAAAAATTACTTGCATGTCTTTGAGAAAATTGTTATAATAAAGAAGTATGATTGACCAGCCGATGTGGCTCAGTTGGTAGAGCAGCTGATTCGTAATCAGCAGGTCGCCGGTTCGAGTCCGGCCATCGGCTCCAGAAATGTAGGCGTTTTGGGCATTGTCCTAAAACGCTTTTTCTTTTTTGTGTTTTATTTCTGTCTTAGCACTGTAGAAAATAAAAAAACTCCGGAATTTTGGAAGGCCGGGAGACGATTTTTTGTTATTTTATGGCCGTCGCGCTTCCGAGGCGTCTAGAAAGATGGTTTCAGTAGGTTTTCATTTGGGCAATTCGGTCTTGTTTGCCGGAGTAAAATGTATCTTGGGTAAACGGCTTTCGTAAGTATAAAAATATTGGAAACGGTGCGACTGTTTGCTAAAGAGAACAACGCATCCGACAGGATAAAATGATGTGGATTTATCCACGATTATGCGCTATACCCTTTCTATGGGGCTAAGTGATAAAATTAAACTGGATAGGAGTATTCTCAAATGAAAAAGAACGAAATACTTTCAAAGACTCAAAGCGCTTTGGCAGATAGGATTGCTTCTCTTAAACCGTCTCCATATGAGCCGAACGAGAAAACAGCGCAAGAAATGATCCCTTTTGACCAGGAAGAAACAGATGACAAGTGGAAAGATCTTCTTGCGAAATATTTGAAAACGGCAACAACTTTTGAAATCCATTGTTGGAACGAAGAAACGGAATGGCTAGAGGTTGCTATGCAGTACGGTGTTTTGAAAGAAAATAATTGGCAGTATGGGAAAATCATAGTCGGAAATATTACTCCAGCCTTTGCTTCTATGCTTTTAAATATGCCAAAGCCAACCGATACCGAGACATATAACAAAATGACCCCATTTTTCAATATATTTTTTGACAACTGTTTTTCAAGTAGCCATTACGGAACAGAGGTTTATTATAATGTTTATTGATTTTGTGAACGGTTTGAGATCTGGTAGGGAAATAGATTTTTCCGATAAAAGGAAACAATGTTCCATTATTAATAGCAACAAGGAATGGCATTGCTGATGTGATATAAGCGAACAACCATTACGCTATGCGCCTTTTCTGATTTGGATGCTCTTGTTGAGAGAATGTCGCAACTTGAAATGGAAGGTTTAATAAGTATGTTTCTAATGAGCAACTTTATAACGCAGAGACTTTATATGTTCTATGACAGCGGATATCCGGCCGTAAAAAGTATAGCGCTTATTCCGTTCGCAAACAGAATATCAAAATATCCCCGCAAGGACAGCCGAGAAAATCGCCTGTCCTTTTTTCTATGCCGACAGCCGGAAGGGAGCGCTCATGCCGAAACCAGAAGAGAAAACCGCGAGGAATTGACAACTGAAAATGAGGAGAACAAAAAGAAAATCCGGCAGTTTGACAACAGAGAGAAAGTCTTCAGGCGGAAACGATCCGTCAAGGAACACAAAGCGAGAAATCATTGGCTTTGCGGGCGTAGCGTTATCCATACGAAAATACTTTTCTTTTCTCATGTTCCGCCCTCTTTCTCTGGTCGCGCTACATTGAAAAACAGCGTGGAGCTTTACCGGAAAACATGCGATGCGTTCTTTTGAGAGAAGATCGGACGAACCAGGTTGAACCTGCTCGTCTAACGATTTTTCGCTTTGTATTCTTCTCCCCAATCCCACATGGCGTCTAAAACCGGTTTTAAACTATATCCAAGCTCTGTTAACGTATATTCCACATGGGGCGGCACTTCCGGGTAGACCGTGCGGGTCAGCAGGCCGCTGGTTTCCATCTGACGAAGTTGTGCGGTCAAAACTTTTTGCGAAACATGCCCAATGGATTTTTTTAGTTCCCCAAACCGTTTGGTTCCAGGCATTAGGTCGCGCAGGATAAGAACTTTCCATTTGTCGCTGATTAACATCAGAGTCGTTTCGACCGGACAGGCTGGTAACTCTTTTATCTCTTGCATTTTATTCCTTCCTTTCTATAGTTTCCAATTGGCAACTATAGCACAAAAAAGTGCTTACTTTACAAATAGGGATTACAGAATTATTATAATCTTGCAGATTGAAAATTGCAATCCCAAAAACCACATTCAAATAGTAGGAGGTATTCAAAATGAAAATTGCTGTTGTTTGCGCAAATGGAAAAGCAGGTAAGTTGATTGCTAAGGAAGCCGTGGATCGGGGGTTGGATGTAACTGCGGTTGTACGTGGAGAAAATCATTCCGCAGCTACAAAAGTAGTTTCGAAGGACCTGTTCGACCTGACCGCATCTGATTTATCCGGTTATGACGTTGTGATTGATGCATTTGGGGCCTGGACCGATGAAACCTATCCGCTGCATAGTCGTACATTGAAACATTTATGCGACATTCTCAGCGGAACGGATGCCCGACTGTTGGTCGTTGGGGGCGCTGGCAGTTTATATGTTAATCCGGAACATACCGTTTGCGTAGCGGACGGCCCCAATTTCCCGGACAGTTTCAAACCTCTGGCAGCGGCCATGGCGAAAGCTCTTACAGAACTGCGTCAGCGCAAGGATGTGAAATGGACCTATATCAGCCCTGCCGGTGACTTTCAAGCTAACGGGAAACGAACAGGCCAATACATTTTGGGAGGAGAGGAACTGATCCTCAATTCCAAAGGCGAGAGCGTTATTAGCTATGCGGACTATGCCATTGCTATGATTGACGAAGCGGTGAAAGGGAATCATATCCGGCAAAGAATCAGCGTCGTGTCTGAATAATTCAGCAAGATTTTATTTGAAGTATTTTGAAAAGTATATTGTGGAAAAAGCCACTCTATCGTATTTATTGCCGTCGATAAAGAAAGGCGTTCCATTCCCTGCGCGATCAACGGCATGCACCATGACGAAAGCGGACAATATTTTCTTACCGCAAAAGGAAAATCTTTTATAACCGCCGGAAAACGAATGGAAATATTGCCTTTATTTTCATGAAAGGGAAAAAGCCTTTTTCGCGTAGGACCGTATCGGGGCAGGGGGAGGTCAAAGAAATGGGTTCGAAAATGCCGCCTGCCCTTTTGGCGAAAAGTTCGTATAGGGGGAATTTTATTTAGATATTTGTTCCCACAGTATGTTGACCGTTTTCAAAATGTAGCAGGGAAACAGTAATTTGATTTCGTCAAACTTCCCATTAAACGGGCAATCTTTTCTTCTGAAAACGCTCGAACGAAAACAAGCGGTTACTTTGTGACGAATACACGTATTGACTGTAAACGAATTGCTCCAATGCCCGCAAAAGCGTATTGAAAGCGTATTAATAAGACAACAAAAAGCCTGTTGCCCAGCGGGGCGTTGTTTAACGGAAAAAGTTGTTTTGAAACATATTTTGCGAGAGCGATTGAAAGGAGAAAAAAGCATATGACTCAGGAGGAACGGCTTGATTTTTATTGCATACTTGCTAAAGGAAAAAGAAGAATAGCATAATCTTTCCGTTCCGGTTAGATTACCGGATAAACGAAGACTTTTACGTACCCTTATGAATGTACGCCAGCCTGTTCCGATCGGGTAAAAGTTTCTGACTGTGCAGGACGAGTATCTCTCAGAAAGGCTCGCCGAAAA
>CALXSZ010000001.1 GCA_944391275.1 uncultured Syntrophomonadaceae bacterium | reverse complement strand
ATCAGGAAACTGGCGCCGAGTGGAGACAGCATTTCCCCGGCTTTGCGCAGCATAAAAGCGTGACAATCAATACAGGGGTTGTAATTTTTTCCAAATCCATGCGCTGGATGGCGCAGCAATTCCAAATAGTCGTTTCCAACTTCTAGAAAAAGCATTTCCATTTCTAAAGCGGATGCGGCTTTTTGTAATTCTGCTCCTCCACCAAAAAATGGGCTGGTAAAATTGATTCCAATCACTTGAATCCCCTGTTCCTGCATGAGACGGACGGCTAGCTGAGAATCAAGCCCTCCGGAGAATAAACTAATTGCTTTCAAAAATATTTCCCTCCATAACATATTCATCTTCATTCATAACTAGAAAACCGTGCTGCAATAATAGTTCAGCGGTAATTCCATTTCCAGCTACTAAATTTCCGGTAAACGTTCCATCATAAACAGTCCCACAGCCGCAAGAGGGACTGTTTTTCTTCAAAATAGCCAGTTGGATATGGGAATTTTGGGCGATTTGCAACGTATTTTGCGCCCCGGCAATGAAAGACGCTGTACGATCGTTTCCCCTATTATCAATAATTTTTACTTTACCAGTCCAAATATCGCAAGCTGGTCCACCTGAGATTTCGCAAGGGTACCGAGGCGTACCTAATCCGGCGGAACATTCCGGACAAACCGGAAGCAGGATCTGTTTTTGCAATTTTTTCATTAAAGGGGCGTGAAAGTTACTTTTTCCATTATATTTGCAGGGATATCCTAAAAGGCATGCGCTAATCAAGATCATATAGGCGTTTCCCCCTTTGTTTTAGAGTTAAATGAGCGCTTAGTCGTTGCGTTACGAAGAATATTATAACGTAAAACCCCACATTTTGCATAAAAGTCTTTTCCATT
The DNA here is from genome assembly GCA_944391275.1 of uncultured Syntrophomonadaceae bacterium. Taxonomy (GTDB): domain Bacteria; phylum Bacillota; class Syntrophomonadia; order Syntrophomonadales; family Syntrophomonadaceae; genus CALXSZ01. Next base: position 5,420 of record CALXSZ010000001.1, on the reverse strand, counting down.
ACGAATTTTTTAAAAAACGCTGCAACTTTTAACCATTTTTCTTCTATAAATATTTCTTTTAGCACCTGACCGTGTGTCTTGCACGTCGTTGAGGTGCGTGTAACTTTTAAGACGCTATTATCATAAATTATCGATATATGAATAAACAGAGCCGTTTTAGATGCAAAAATAAATTCTTATCAGGCCGCATTATATTGTCTTTCATTCAGGATGAACAGGACGAAAGGAGAAAAATGCATGCAAAATTTTCAAATGTTGAAAATTGAAGCGGATGTAAATTTGGAAGATCAACAAGGACTGATCACCCCGGGGTTATTTCAACAAATCATGTGTGGAGAAGGAACTTTTGATCATTCGTCTATTTTTTTAAAAGTCGGAAAAATACAGCTCCCTTTAAAAATATTTCTGGATACAAAAGTGAGAAAGGAAGCTTTGAATTTACGGCTCTGTCCCCAAGATATGAAACGTTTAAATCTGCAATCAAGACGGTATGGTTTTGTGTGGGAGGAATCTACTCGCCAACTTCGATTAGGGCCTGTTGTAGGGGTTATGTCGGAGATGCAGAAGAATGTTTTACGACCTTTCCGTAAGCAAACGCTGTTTTTTAAACAATTATTAGAAGAAGCGGAAAAATGTGGAATCCTGGCTTACATTTTTCCGCCTTCCGCTTTTCAGGAAGGAAAAAAGGGGTTGAAAGGGTATATTTTCCGAAAAAATCAATGGATTACAGATATTTTTCCTTTTCCAGATGTGGTTTATCCAAGACACTCCGGTTATTCAACATATGCTTTGAATATACGTAAAAAAATTCAAATGGAAGGAGCTGTTTTTATAAATCCGCCTTTAATTGGAAAATGGAAGACGACTTGTTGGTTAAATCAATATGAAGATATGCGGCAATATTTACCGGAAACCTATAAAATTTCAGATTTTTATCAAATTGAAGAAATGTTGGAGAAATGGGGAGCCGTTTTCCTTAAGCCCATTACAGGTTCACAAGGGAAAAATATTATTCGGGTTGAAAACGGGAAACAGGAGTATTATTTCCAATATCAGATAAAAGAGAAAAAATATCGTGGTCGGGCAAGAAATTTAGGGGAATTAAAAGCCAAACTACAAAAAATTATGCAGGATCAACCGTTTATTGTCCAGCAGCAAATTGATTTATTGCGGGTGAATCAGTGCGTGGCAGACGTTCGTGTGGTTGTGCAAAAGAATCAATATAATCAATGGCAAGTAACCGGAAAAGCTTTTCGAATCGGGCATCGAGGTTCGATTACCAGCAATATTTCCGCAGGGGGGTATGCGCAATCGGTATCGAAAATCCTAAACGACCTATTCCCTTCTTTACGTGCAAGAAACATCGAAGAGAAGATTGATGAAGTATCCTTAATGGCGGCTCGTTACTTAGAAGAGGGAATTGGTCCAACAGGAGAATTTGGGGTAGATATTGGAGTAGATAAAAATGGGGAAATTTGGTTTATTGAAGCGAATCTGAAGCCGGGAAGACAAGTATTCGTTTTATTAGGCGATTTGGATGGGCGAAAACGTTCGTTAAGAGGCCCTCTTTTATATGCAAGATGGCTGGCAGGTTTTGAGAAAAATATAGAACAAGGAGAGGATGAAGATGGAAAATCCTAAGATTTATTTATCTCAGGAGGCCATACAAAAATTAGGTTTTTCCCAAATACCAGACCAATTGCTTGTCTGCGCTGGACAGAGAGAAGTTTTGGCTACGCTGCAAATTCTTCCGCCGAAGTCGCGAGAATATTCTTTTTCCTCAGAACTAAAACAAGCTTTATGTTTGAAAAATAAAGAAAAAATATATATCAAATATGATTCTGAAAATCATAAGCTGCGTTTAGGACCCTTTGTTGGGATAGTTACTTTAACCATTCCACACCGAAATGAAAAACATTATATTCCGACCAGTTTCTTGGCTGAATTAATTTTTTTAGCCAAATTAAGTCAAAAAATGTATGGATGCTTTTTTTTATTTCGTCCAACGGACATTTCTTGGGAAGAAAAAACGGTAAAAGGATATCAATACACGCCGGCTGGAACCTGGAAAATGGACGTCTATCCGCTTCCGGATGTTATCTATGACCGCATTCCCAGTCGGCGTTTAGAAATGGGCGAAATGATGAAGCAATTTAAGCATCATATCCAGCAAAATGGGCAAATGAAATACTTTAATAGTTCTTATTTAAATAAATGGCATGTTCATCAACATTTACTTCAATATCCCGAACTCTGTCCATATCTGCCTGAAACCGAGTTATTGGATGCTGAACATTTAGCCAATTTATTGGGGAAATATCGGACGTTGTTTGCAAAACCAGCCAACGGATCTTTAGGAAGGGGCATCATCAAAATCCGAACCACCCCGCAGGGAAATTTATCGTATACGCTGTACCGAAAAGGAAAAGTGCATGGAAATGTGTCTTCCATCGAAGAATTTCTGAGAAAAACCCAAAAAGCCAGGCGAGGATGGAATTATATTATACAACAAGGAATTCCGTTACAAATGTATCAGGGAAGCCATTTCGATCTCAGAATTATTTTGCAAAAAGATGGCGAAGGACAATGGAAAGTCAGTAAAAAATTTTTCCGTGTGGCCCGACAGGGAAGCAGTATTTCAAATTTGAGCAGCGGAGGCCATGTGGAACCTTATAAAAGACTGTGCAGAAAATTATTCCATCGAAATAAAGAAAAAATGAATCAACTGGATCGGGAGATTACCTGGCTTTGTACCAATGTTGCTCAAAGATTAGAAGAAAAGGGGTGTTTTGGGGAATTTGGAATGGATTTGGGATTAAGTACGGATGGACGTCTGTGGTTGATTGAAGTGAACTCCAAACCGCGCAAAACGACGGAAACTAATATGTCTATGGCGGTGGTTATCAATACCTTCCGCCGCCCGCTGGAATATGCGGTTTTTTTAGCCGGATTTGGTCAAAAATAAAGAAATGGACTGGAAAAACCCTGGGATTTTATGAGAAAAGACTTTCATTATAAAGGAAACGAAGTATATAATAAATATAATCCATCATAAAGGGTGGAATTTATTTATCCAGCTTTCAGTATTTTCATTCTAAAAGTTTCCTTTGCCCTGTGATCGGATCAAAAAAAATAGCATGGATAATAGGATACATTTTATTTCATGATAAGTAGGAGGAGATAGCGTGAAAGATACGTTTAATAATGTTCTAACCAAATTGATCGTCCTGGTTATGATTGCTTTTCTCATGTTTGGCGAATATGTTGTATTGAAAATTTATTTTTCGGATCATATTTCTCCATCCGGGAATGGAGCGTCTGCGGAAGAATCAGTCAATAATGCACAGGTTTCTTCGATTTTCCAGGGGGAAAATAGCGACGTCATTTCCGATATGGTAGAAAAAGTGGGAAGCGGCGTTGTTAATATTGAAACGACCGTAGTGACGCAGTCGTCGGACAATCCATTATTCAACGACCCGTTCTTTCGTCAGTTTTTTGGGAATCCCTTTGGAAATGGCGAACAAGAATATGTTCAGAGTGGATTGGGAACCGGATTTATTATTAGTGAAGATGGGTATATTGTGACCAATCAGCATGTGATTGAGGATGCAACGGAAATTCAGGTTACGATTACTGGCAATAGTGAACCGTATCCGGCGACTGTTATTGGGGAAGATCATGATTTAGATTTAGCCGTGATAAAAATTGAAGCAAATGAAGAACTGACGCCGCTTGCTCTAGGGGATTCGTCGGACATTCGGGTAGGCGAATGGGTAACAGCGATTGGGAACCCATATGGATTGGATCATACGGTAACGGTTGGCGTCATCAGTGCAACGGGACGGCCGGTCACAATTGATGATCGAACGTATAAAGATCTGATTCAAACGGATGCCGCCATTAATCCCGGTAACAGCGGAGGTCCGCTCTTAAATTTGGCAGGAGAAGTCGTTGGGATTAATACCGCGGTAAATTCCCAAGCTCAGGGGATTGGATTCGCTATTTCTATTAACACGGCTAAAGAGGTCCTGGATCAACTCATTACGGAAGGAAGGGTCATTCGCCCTTATATTGGAATTACGATGCAGAATTTCAATGAAGAAATGGCTGCTTATTTGGAAATGAATTTTCAGAGGAACGGCGTGATTGTTGCAGAGGTTGTGAATGGAAGCCCTGCTCAGGATGCTGGCGTACAACCCTATGATATCATTGTAGGAATGGATGACGAAATGATTGAAGATATGGATCAATTGCAAGATTATTTGGCGACCAAACAAGTAGGGGATGAAATCCAATTGCATATTCTTCGAGGTGAGGAAGAAATCAGTCTTTCCTTGACACTGGAAGAAAGGCCGTAAAGCGAACAAAACTGCAACGGATAGAAAATTACAGATGTAGAATGCAAGTAAAAAGATCAGGAGGTAGGAATATGGAGATCAAAAAAATTGGCGTTTTGACAGGAGGTGGGGATTGTCCGGGATTAAACGCCGTTTTACGGGCCGTTTGTAAAACCGCCATCCGTGATTATCATTTGGAAGTGGTTGGATTTTTGGATGGCTTTAAAGGATTAGTGCAAAATGATTATATAGAAATGGATCTACAAAGAGTTTCGGGGATTTTGCATACTGGCGGGACAATTTTGGGCAGCAGTAATCGGGACAATCCTTTTCGGTTCTATGTGGAGGACGGCAAAGGTGGAGCGTATTACGATTACTCGGATCGGGCGATCGATCATATGAAAGATTTGGGAATAGACGCGTTGGTGATCATTGGTGGGGACGGAAGTTTGCATATTGCAGACAATTTCGCCCAAAAAGGGATCAAGGTCGTAGGCGTTCCCAAAACGATCGACAACGATTTGCGAGCAACGGATGTTACCTTTGGTTTTAATACGGCTGTTAATACCGCTTCAGAAGCCATTGATAAATTGCATACTACGGCGGAGTCGCATCATCGGGTCATGCTTTTAGAAGTGATGGGAAGGTATGCAGGATGGATTGCACTTTATTCTGGGATTTCCGGCGGAGCGGATGTGATTTTAATTCCGGAAATTCCTTTTAGAGTCGAAAAAATTATTGAAAAAATTCACCAAAGGAAAGCAATGGGACGACAATTTAGCATTGTCGTCGTAGCGGAAGGCGCGAAAGAATTGGGCGGGGAGCTGGTGGTTCAAAAATATGTAAAAGAAAGTCACGATCCCATCCGGTTGGGAGGGATTGCAGATTATGTTGCACATCGTATAGAATCTTTGGAAAAAATTGAAACCCGCGTTACGGTTTTGGGACATCTTCAGCGGGGCGGTTCCCCGGTTCCCTATGATCGAATTCTTTCTACCCGCTATGGAGTCGCGGCCGTGCAAGCCTTGATGCGCGGCGAATTTGGCAAGATGGTAAGCCTAAAAGGAAATGGAATCGTTACAG